>JBGOXZ010000010.1:0-24853 GCA_041479395.1 Opitutaceae bacterium | reverse complement strand
GCCTTCCATCACCACCGCGTAATCGGCCTTGAGTGGGACGTGGTCAACCAGCCAGCCAGCGCCGATGAGGCTGTCGGTCTCCTCATCGGCAGTGAACGACACCTCAACGTTGCAGCGGGGCCGCGTGCCAGTGGCATGCAGCGCCCGCAGCGCCAGCAGCAGGCAGGCGATGGCGCCTTTCATGTCGGCGGTGCCGCGGCCGTAGATCCAGCCGGCCTCGATGGCAGGCACGAAGGGACCGCCGTGCCGCCACTTTCCCCCCGCGGGCACGACGTCATAGTGCGCATTGAAATGGATGGTCCTGGCGGCGCTGACATCGCGGAAACCGAACACGTTGAAGCGGGGATGGCCGCGCAGTTCCGGTTGCAGCCGCTTCTGCGCCGCCGCGACCGGGACGCTCAGGCGACGGGCCTGCAGACCAGCGGCGGCCAGCTCGCGGGTCAGCAGTGCGGTGAGGGCGGCGTAATGCTCGCCGGGTGGATTGACCGTCGGGCGGTGCACGAGCTGCTGCAGCAACGCGACGAGATCGGCGCGGTGGTGATCGAGGTACCGGAAAGGCGTCATGGGAGGCAGGAAACGGCACGGAGCGGAAGGGGACAAGCTTCGGGTGTCAAGGGGGCCGGGCGAGGTTGATCCAGAGCAGCCGCAGGATGGTGAGGCCGGCCATGGCGAGAAAAGCCGGCCGCACGAAGCGCGCTCCTTTTTGCACGACCAGACCGGCGCCGAGCCGCGCCCCCGCCACCTGCCCACCGGCCATGATCAGGCCGACGCCAAGATCAACCAGCCCGGCCGCGGCAAAGAGCGCGAGCGAAGCAAGGTTGCTCGTGGCGTTCATGACCTTGGTGTGGGCAGTCGCCCGCGTGAGGTTGTGCCCGCACAGGAGCACGAACGCGATGGCCCAGAACGACCCCGTCCCCGGACCGAAGAAGCCGTCATAAAAACCCAGACCGAGGCCGAAGACGGCGTAGAACACCACCGGGCCCAGACGCGCGGGCCGGTCCTCCAGGCCGATTTGCGGCTGGAAGGTCAGGTAAACCACGATGGCGGCGAGCAGAATCGGGATCACTTTTTCCAGCACATGTGCTTCGATTCTTTGCACGGCCCACGCGCCCAGCAGCGCTCCGGCCAGCGTCAACAGGATGCCGAGGCGGCAGGCGCGCAGGTCAACCAAGCCGCGACGCAGGTAGCGCCACGACGCCGCCACGCTGCCGAACGATGCCTGGAATTTGTTCGTGCCGAGCGCGAGTTGCGGCGGCAGCCCAAAGTTGAGCAGCACCGGCACCGAGATGATGCCGCCGCCGCCCGCGATGGAGTCGACCAGCCCGGCGCTGAAACCGGTGACAAAAAGTACGGGATAGGCCCAGAGGGGCAGGTGGGTGACGGAGAGCAAGCGTGCGGCGGGTGGCAGCGAGCATCCTCCCCCCGCTTCCAATGACAACCTGTAATCGGCGGAGGGGCAGGCGCACCGGCGTGAGTTGCCCTTTGACATTGCAACGGCAGGTCTGTCCAGTTTGAGACTGACCGCGTATGTCGCACCTGGCCGACCTCCACAAAGACTACCATCTGGCGGGTCTCAGTGAGAAGGACCTGGCGCACGACCCGTTCCGGCAGTTCGATCTCTGGTTTCAAGAGGCCGAGGCCGCCCGGCTGCCCGAGCCCAACGCCATGGTGCTGGCCACTGCCGCGCGCGACGGCCGCCCGGGCGCGCGCACCGTCCTGCTCAAGGGCCTCGATGGACGCGGCTTCGTGTTCTACACCAATTACGAGAGTCGCAAAGGCCGCGAACTCGACGGAAACCCTCGCGCGACGCTGCTTTTCCCCTGGTACACGCTTGAGCGCCAGGTGATCGTCGAGGGCCCCATCGCCAGGATTCCGCGGGAAGAGGCGGAGGCGTATTTTCACAGCCGCCTACGCACCAACCAACTCGCGACGTGGGCGTCGGCGCAGAGTACGCTGATTGCCAGCCGGGCGGTACTCGAACAGGCAATGAAAGCCGTGGAGACCAAGTACGCCGGCCGCGAGGTGCCGCTGCCACCCTTCTGGGGCGGATACCGCCTGGCGCCCGAGTCCGTCGAGTTCTGGCAGGGACGCCGCAGTCGCCTGCACGACCGGCTCCGCTACCGGCGCGATCCGAGCGGCGGGTGGATCATCGAACGGCTGTCGCCGTGAACACCGTGCCGCCACCATGAAAGCAAAGCCTCCTTTTCCACCGGCCAGCGGCCCGGCGCGGAACGCCCGCTGGGGCAAGGGGAGTCTGGCACGGGACCGCCTGGCGATCGCATTGCTCAGCCTCGGCGACGGGGTGATCATCACCGGCAACCGGTGGGACCGCGGCGGCCTGAAGATTCATTTTGCCAACGAGATGTTTTGCGCGATGACGGGCTACCCCTCCACCGAACTCATCGGCCGGAACTGCCGGATCCTCAACGGGCCCAAATCCGACGCCGCGCGCCTCCATCGCTGGCTTCATGCCAGCCAGCGCGGCCGGGTGCACCATGGCGAAGGCTATCTCTACCGCAAGGACGGATCGGCCTTTTACGCCGCCTGGAGCTACAGTGTCATCGGGGGCGCAGCGGGCCGGCCGGTGCGCCTGGTCGCCGCCTACCGTGACATGACCGAAATGCGCCAGCTGCAGGACATGCTCGTGCACTCGCAACGGCTCGACGCAGTCGGCCAGCTCGCCGGCGGCGTGGCGCACGATTTCAATAATCTGCTCTCCGTCATCAATGGGTACTGCGAAATCCTCAGCGAACGGCTCACGGGCGATCCGCCGGCCAAGCGCGAGCTGGAGGAAATCCACACGGCCGGCCGCAAAGCGGCCGCCCTCACGCGCCAGCTTCTCGCCTTCAGCCGCCGCCAGGAAATGGACCCGAAGGTCATCAATCTGAATTACACGCTCCGCGAACTCGGCGAGCTGCTCCGTCGCCTCGCCGGACCGGCCAACACGCTCGAACTCGATCTAGCCCCAGACATTGGCAACATTCGCGCCGATCCCGCCCAACTCCAGCAGGTCATCCTCAATCTCGTCATCAATGCGCGCGATGCTCTGCCCGCGAACGGCGGCATCATCACCCTGCGCACCGCCGGCGCCATCGTGCCGCCGGGGTCGCGCAGCGGTTTCGGGCCGGATGTTCCACCCGGCCGCTACGTGACGCTGGCCGTGGGGGACACCGGAATCGGCATGGATGCCGCGACGCAGCGTTATCTTTTTGAACCGTTCTTCACCACGAAGGAGCCCGGCAAGGGCACCGGGCTCGGTCTCTCCACCGTATACGGCATTGTCCGGCAAAGCGGCGGCGCCGTCACGGTCGCAAGCGATCTCCACGCCGGTTCGACCTTCACGGTCTATCTGCCCGTGGTCAGCGAGCCGGTGCAGGTGCTCGAATCCGCCCTGCTCCCGCTGCCCGACACCCGGGGGCACGAGACGATCCTCCTTTTTGAAGAAGACAATCTGGTGGGAAAAATGGTGGCTGGCATTCTCACCGCCGATGGTTACGAGGTGCTGGCGGCCAACCGCGCCGCGGACGCGCTTGCCATGGCCAAGCGCCATGGCCGCCCCATCGACCTGCTGATTGCCGATCTCACCGACGCGCGCGGCCGCGGTCTCGAATTCGCGCGGGAGCTGCATGCCCTCAAGCCCGGCTTCCGCATCCTGTGCACGTCGAATCTCGAGGAGGCCCGTACCGTGCCGTGGTTGCCCACCACGCACCAGGCGCACATCGTCAAGCCGTTTGCGTTGCATGAACTGCTGCGCAGGATGCGGAACCTGCTTGACGCCAAGATGGTGATCTTGAATCCCGCCCGATGAAGCTGTTCCTCGCGCGTCATGGCCATGCACTCGCCGACCAAGAGGACGCACGGCGGGCTTTGAGCGCACGGGGACGCGAGGTCACCAGCCGCGTCGCGGCCTTTCTCCGGACCAGCGCGGCGTTGGCGGTGGTGCGCGCGGTCTGGCACAGCCCGCTCCGGCGTTCGCGGGAGACGGCGGAACTGCTCGTGAAGGAACTCGGCCTTGATGCCCCGCTCATCGAAACCCCGGGGCTTCTGCCCGAGGATGATCCCGTGACCGTGGCCGACCGGCTCGAGCGGACGGACGACGCGGTGCTGATCGTGGGGCACGAGCCGCAGCTTGGCGCGCTGGCCACGCTGCTGGTGCGCGGCAAGGTGAAGCCCGTCGGGTTCGAGTTCAAAAAGAGCGCGGTCCTGGCATTGGAGAAGACGGGCGGACGCCACAAGAAGACCGGCCGGGCCCGCTGGTGTGGGTGCTGGCATTTTTCGCCCGAGCTGCTCGCCGCGGGCGATGCAGAATGAAGCGGCCGCCTGTTCCGACGTTGCGTCCCGCGGCATTCGCGCCATAGCAGGAGGGCCCAAGGCGGTTCCGATGGACACCAACCCACCTCTCAGCATCCGGCAGGGGCAGCGGGCGCTTGCCGCCATCATTTTCACCGATGTGGTCGGTTTCAGCGCCCGCATGCAGGCGGACGAAGAGACTTCACTGCGGCTCCTCGAACGCGACTTTGCCGTCATGCGGGAGATGTGCTCCCGGCACGAGGGATCGGTGCTGAAAACCACCGGCGACGGCCTCCTGCTCTATTTCACCAGCGCGGTGCAAGCGGTGGCGTGCGCGCTCGCCATGCAGCGGCATTTCGCCGAGGAAGCCCGCCAGCAGCCGCCGGCCGAGACGCTGGCCCACCGGCTCGGTATCCATCTCGGCGACGTGTTTGTGAGCGACCAGGATGTCATGGGCGACGGCGTGAACATCGCCTCGCGCCTGCAGGCCGAGGCCGCACCCGGCGGCATTTGCATCTCCCAGACCGTGTACGACGTGGTGAAGAACAAACTCGCGCTGCAGGTGATCAATCTGGGGCCGCGCGAACTCAAGAACATCGCCCAAGCCGTGCCGGTCTACCGCATCCTGCTCGAGGCGCAGGCGCTCGGTGCCACGAGTGTGAAATCCATGCCGCCCTTCTGGCGGCGGGCCGCGTTTCACCGCCCCAGCCGCCGCCGGCTGGTCATCGCCGGGATCGCGGTGGGCGTGCTGGCGGTGGCGGTGGTGGCGGTCGGGGTGATCGACCGCCGGCGGCAACGGCAACAAGGCGCGAATGCACTCGCCGCCGTTTCCCAGATGATCACCGCAGGGACCGAAGCAGGAGCGATTGACCCCGAGTATCTCAACCGGCGCGACATCGCGCTGCAGGTGCGCTGGCTGCTGGAGAAATATGACTTTGACGGCCTAGCCCGCTATTGGCGCACGCGCAGCGCGGAAACCCCGGGCCAGCCTGCGGCGCCGACCATGCAGCGAGCCGCCGAGAACATGGCAGCGATGAAGAACTGGCTGGCATCCGCCCTGCGCAATTACACCCGACAGGATCCTTTGATCGTGACCAACCTGTCGAACGAAGCGGACCGGCAGTTCAGCATCTATGTCGCCCCCGACCGTCAGCTGCATTTTGTCGAGGGCGGCGCGGACCTGGCGCGCGCATGGCCGGATGTCAAACCGGCCACCATAGGCTCCATCATCATCAGCGCCCTGCGCAATGTCGCCGTGCCGCCGCCGCGGGAGGCCGCCCTAGGGGCGCAGAGCTTTGCCCGGCTCTATCACCTGCCGCAGATGCAGGAGGTGCTGCGAACCGGCGGCCAGCGGAAATGAGTCTGGGCCAATCAGTCGTGCCCTCCGCGCCACCATTTCAGGTTCTTCCCACCCGCACTGGCGGAGCGGCCGAGAACATGGCGCTCGATTTCCTGCTGCTGCAGCGCTACCCGGCGGCGGCGGCGGTTCGGTTCCGTCACTATGCATGGCGTGGTCCGGCGTTCACCTTCGGCTTCGGGCAAAAGGCCGCCTGGGTGCGCGGACAGCTCCCGGCGGAGGAGCGGGTCGATCTTTGCCGGCGGCCCACCGGCGGCGGCATCGTGGATCACCGTCACGACTGGACCTACGCGCTCGTGATCCCGCGCAGCCATGAGTGGTGGGAGGCGCGCGCGGCGGCTTCTTATCGCGCGGTGCATGAAAGCCTGGTCCAGGCGTTGCGGGAACTCGGCCAGCCGGCCGTGGTGAAGACGGGTAACGAAGCCGGCGCCGCGCCGGCGCCCGCCACCGGCATCTGCTTTCAGCAGGCGGAGCTTTTTGATGTGATCCATGAACGCACCGGTGAGAAGATTGCCGGCGCCGCGCAGAAGCGGAACAAGCGCGGCCTGCTCCTGCAGGGCTCCATCTGGAAGCCGGCGGTGGGTGTGCTTGATTGGGATGCGTTGGGTGGACATTTCATCGCGGCGCTGGCGCAGGCCATGCACGCGGCGCTGACACCCGTGCCCTGGCCGGACCTCAACGAGGACGAAGTCGCCGGCCTCATTGAACAGTATGCCTCGCCCGCATGGCTGGATTACCGCTGAATTCGAGGCAGGGTATGGTTCCGGTCTGACGTTACGATCCACGGACACGTTGACATTGCGGATTTGATGGGGCCGCATTTTGCGCAACGCTAACTCCAGATGTTCGGCTCGTTCCGCCCCTGTTTTCGGCAATGTTCTGTCACGCGGCCCGGCCGCCTGATGCGCTTGGCATCCTTCCACCGCGCGTTGTAGTTTCCTCCGGCCTTTCGTTCCGACCGTCCATCCCAGCCGAGACGCCTCAGCCGCAAATATGACGCCCAACCCTTTCCTCGGTGTTTGCTTTCACTGGCTCGGCGGTCTCGCCTCCGGCAGTTTCTACGTTCCCTACCGGGGCGTGAGGAAATGGTCATGGGAAACCTACTGGCTCGTCGGCGGTTTCTTTTCCTGGATTATCATGCCGTGGCTGTTGGCGGCGTTCATGACCAAGGATCTTCTGGGGGTCTTGCATCAGCAGTCGCTGGGCACGCTCTGGTGGACCTATTTCTTCGGTGCGATGTGGGGGCTCGGCGGCCTCACCTTTGGCCTGACGATGCGTTACCTCGGCATGTCGCTGGGCATGGGGGTGGCGCTGGGGTACTGCGCCGCGTTCGGCACGCTCGTGCCGCCGATCGCCAAGAGTTTTTTCGCGGCCATTCCAGTCGACTCGAGCTTCGGCGACATTCTCGGCTCAACGGCCGGCCTGATCACGCTCACCGGGGTGGCGGTATGCCTGCTCGGGATTTTCGTCGCGGCACTCGCCGGCCTGAACAAGGAACGCGAGATGCCCGAGGCGGAGAAGAAGAAGGCGATCGCCGAATTCAGTTTCAAAAAGGGCATTCTGGTGGCGACTTTTTCCGGCATCATGAGCGCATGTTTCGCTTTCGCGCTCACCGCCGGAAATCCGATCGGCAGCGCGTCGCTCGCGGCGGGCACAGACAAAATCTGGACCGGCCTGCCGAAACTCGTGGTCGTGCTGCTCGGCGGATTCACGACGAACTTCGTCTGGTGTGTGATCCTCAACTTCAGGAACAGGACGGGCTACCAATACCTGAGCGCCACAGTCCGTCCGGAGCATGCCGGGCTGCAAGCCGCAGGCGGTGAAAGCGACGGGGCTGCGGTCGCAACCGCCCGGGCGACCCAGGATCTGCGCGTGCCGTGCGGCGCCAATTACTTCTTCTCCGCACTCGCCGGGACGACGTGGTACATGCAGTTTTTCTTCTACACGATGGGCGAGACCCAGATGGGCAAGTTCGGCTTCTCCTCCTGGACGCTGCATATGGCGAGCATCATCATTTTCAGCACCATGTGGGGTTGGTTCCTGCACGAATGGAAGGGCTCGAGCCGCCGCACGCATGCGCTCATCGCCGCCGGCATTGCCACCCTCATCTTCTCCACGCTGGTCGTCGGTTACGGCAACTACCTCAAAGTCGTCGTTGGAAAGTGACGATACCTTGGACCGGCGCCACGCCTTCATTCACGACAACGATTCGCCAACCCCATCATCATCCATGCCCTCTACCCCCTATTCCTTCGCCCAGGAAGCCTACGCCGCGGTCGGTGTCGACACCGAGGCGGTCCTGGCCACGCTCGCGCACACGCCGATCTCCCTCCATTGCTGGCAGGGCGACGACGTCGGCGGTTTTGAAAAACCCAACGCGGTGCTTTCGGGCGGCGGCATTCAAGCTACCGGCAACTATCCCGGCAAGGCCCGGACGATCGACGAGTTGCGGGCCGACTTCGAGCAGGCGCTTTCGCTCATTCCGGGCAAGCACCGCCTCAATCTGCACGCCTGTTATGCCGACCTCAGCGGACGCAAGGTCGAGCGCAATGCGTACACCGTGGAGCATTTTCAGAGCTGGATCGACTGGGCGAAGACCCGCGGCCTCGGCATGGATTTCAATCCCACCTGCTTCGCCCATCCGCTCGCGGACAGCGGATTCACCCTCTCGCATCCGGACGCCGCCGTACGGCAGTTTTGGATCGAACATTGCGCCGCCAGCCGCCGCATCGGTGCCGCCATCGGCAAGCAGCTCGGCAAGACGTGCGTGACCAACGTCTGGATCCCGGACGGCTACAAGGACACGCCGGCCGATCGCAAGGCGCCCCGCGAACGCCTGGAAAAGGCGCTCGACGCTGTTTTCGCCGAGCCACTCAGCCGCAAGTACAATCTCGACGCGGTCGAGAGCAAGCTGTTCGGCATCGGTGCGGAGTCTTACACCGTCGGCTCGCACGAGTTCTATCTCGGCTACGCCGTCAAACACCAGAAACTCTACTGCCTCGACGCCGGCCACTACCATCCGACCGAGTCGCTGGCGGACAAGATCTCCTCGGTGCTGCAGTTCGTGCCGGAGATCCTCCTGCATGTGAGCCGCGGCGTCCGCTGGGACAGCGACCACGTCGTGCTGTTCGACGATCCGACCCGCGCCATCATGGAGGAGGTGGTGCGCGGCGGCTTCCTTGACCGCACCCACATCGGCCTCGACTATTTCGACGCCAGCATCAACCGCGTTGCGGCCTGGACGATCGGCACGCGCAACGCCCTCAAATGCCTGTTGGTCGCGCTGCTGGAGCCAACCAAGACGCTCCGCGCCGCGGAGGCGGCTGGCGATCATACGGCCCGGCTCGCCCTGATGGAGGAGGTGAAGACGCTGCCCTACGGCGCGGTCTGGGACGAATACTGTCGCCGGCAGAACGTGCCGGTCGGCGGCACGTGGCTGGACGAAGTGCGCACCTACGAACGCACGGTCTTGAGCAAACGCACGTGATTTCTCCGCCACCGAGGCTTGCGCGCTCCTCCCGCGGGCGGACCGCACAAAGGGGCGTTTCTCCCATTCTTCCGCTCGACGACGCCACGCATTCCACGCAAATCTTGCAGTAAACCGGCCGCAGGAGCCCGCGGGCAGGCGATTTTCCTTGGCATCGCGCGCAAGCGCGCTCCTACAACTTATCTCATCCGATCCCTCCCCCCAACCCGGCAGCGCCCCCTCAGCAATGGAACCCATGGCCAGCGCGGACACCCCCCAACCAAACGAACCCGTCAACGAATACGAGCGCGAGCCGGTGCCACCGGCTGCGTGGCTCGGCTTCAAAAGTTTCATCGGCCAGTACGCCGGTGAGCATACCGCCGGCACCGAGCTCATGCTCGGGCCGCTCTTCGTCGCTTGCGGCGCCGGGGCCTTCGACCTCCTGGTCGGCCTGCTGCTGGGCAATCTGCTGGCTGTGCTGAGCTGGACGTTTTTCACGGCGCCGATCGCCACGCGGGCCCGCCTCACGCTCTATTTTCAGCTGGAGAAGATCTGCGGACGCAAGCTCGTCACGGTCTACAACCTCGCCAACGGCGTCATGTTTTGCTTCCTGGCTGGGGCGATGGTCACCGTGTCGGCGACCGCCTTTGGTGTCTGGTTCAAGTTTCCCATGCCGGGGTTGAGCGACCGATATCCCAACAGCGTTGGATGGGTGATCGCGACGTTGGTGGTAGGTGTGATGATCGCAGTGGTCGCAGCTTATGGCTACAAAGTCGTGGCCCGCATCGCCAACTTCTCCGCCGCGTGGATGACGCTGGTGTTCATCGCCTTCGGCCTCGTCGGCTTCAAGGATTTCCTGACGACCACCAACACCCACATCGGTTCCCTGAGCGATATCTGGAATCTGTGCCAGACCGCGATCTGGAAGGGAGGCGCGCCGCTGCCGGGCCAGGTGAAATTCACCTTCTGGCACATCACGTTCTTCGCTTGGTTCTGCAACGTGGCGATGCACATCGGCATGTCGGATCTCTCCGTCTTCCGTTACGCGAAGAAATCCTGGTACGGGATCGCGACCGCCTCGGGCATGTATCTCGGGCACTATATTGCCTGGATCGCGGCCTCCATCCTCTATGCCCTGCAATTGCACAAGGACCCGGCAAACACCGCGGTCCTGCCCGGCCCGCTCGCCTACAACGCGTGTGGCGTTGCCGGGCTCATCTGCGTGGTCGTCGCCGGCTGGACCACGGCCAACCCGACGATCTATCGCGCCGGACTCGCCTTCCAGGCCATCTTTCCCAAGGCGTCGCGCTACCGCGTGACCTTGATCACGGGCATGATCGTCGCGGTGTTCGGCATGTTCCCGGCGGTGACGATGAAGCTGCTCGATTTCGTGGCGCTCTATGGCCTGATCCTGATGCCGATGGGCGCGGTCATCTTCGTGGATTTCTGGCTCATCACGAAGTTCAACCTGCGGTTGTACTACGCGCAGGCCAGCGGCGAGGGCTTCAACTGGGCGGCCGGGTTGGCCTGGGTCATCACGCTGGGCATCTGCACCTGGCTGGTGCAGAGCGGCACGACCCAGATCTATTTCGTGAGCCTGCCGGGCTGGTTTATTGCCGCTGCGCTCTACGTCGCGCTGAGCAAGCTTCATCAAAAGAAGGACCTTCAACTCGCGGCGGCCTGAGACCGCCCACGCCTCATGAGAAAAATCGCCCAAATCATTTCCTGGCTGTCCTTGGTGGCGCTGATGGTTCCGCCTGTCATGTATCTGGCCGGCCGCATGGAACTGCCCGCCGTCAAATCCTGGATGCTCGTGTTCACCATCGTGTGGTTTGCCACCGTCCCGCTGTGGATGGACCGCAAAAAGGAAGGCTGAACGGCTGCGGCCTGTGCCGGAACTATTTTCCCGTGTTTCTCGCTAGCGTGATCACGCATTCCAGGTGGCGTGTCTGCGGAAACAGATCGAAGGGCTGGACGGCCGTCAGCGTGTAGCCGGCGGCGAGGAAGTGGCGCAGGTCGCGCATCTGTGTGGCCGGATCGCAGGAGACGTAGACCACGGCGCGCGGCCCGAAGGCGAAGAGCTGCTGCAGGAATGACGTGTCGCAGCCTTTGCGCGGTGGGTCGATCACCACGGCCGTGTCGTCCGGCGGAAAATCGAGTCCGGCGAAGATCGCAGCGGCGTCGCCGCCGAGAAATGCCGCGTTGGCGATGCCGTTGGCCGCCGCGTTGTCCCGGGCGAACGCGATCGAGGTTTCGCTGACTTCCACGCCGGCCACGCGTTCAAATTGCGGCGCCGCCGCCAGCGCGAAAAGCCCGCTGCCACAGTAGGCGTCGATGAGAAAACGCGCGCCCCCGGATGCGGCCTGGTCGCGCACGTAACTGGCGAAAGCCGGCAGGATGAAGGGATTGTTCTGGAAGAAATCGCGCGCGAGAAAACGCAGACGGAGTGACGGGGAACGGCTGAGATCCGCCTTGGCAACGGCGGCGGCGGACCGGCCGGACATTGGAGGTGGGAGGAAGATCTCCTCGGTGATCACCGCGGCGTAATCCGTGGTGACACCGTCGGCGGCGTGGCGCAACAGGAGCGTCGCCCCGCGCTTGAAGGTGTGGCGCCTGGCCAGCACCTCCGCGCGCACCTCCGCCAGCTTCGCGTTGATGGCATCGGTGGCGATGTCGCAGCGGGGTACGTCAACGATTTCATGGCGCGAGCCCTGACGAAGAAAGCCGATAGCGAAGTCTGGTGGGGACGAACCGCTGGGCTGTCCGTCAGCTGCCGGTGCACCCGGCGGGGCGGCGAAATGCGGCGTGATTTTGGAGCGGTAGGCGAACTCCCGCGGAGAGGCGATGACCGGGGCGACATCGAATTCGATGCCGGCCAGGTGCTGCAACAGTTCGCGCACCTGGCGCTGTTTCCAGCGGAGTTGCTCGGCGGAGGCAAGATGCTGGTATTGGCACCCGCCGCAGCGGCCGAAAAGCGGACACCGGGGTGCCACGCGGTGGGGCGACGGCGTCAGCACCGCGACGAGGTCGGCCTCGGAATAGTTCTGGTGGTTCCGAAACACCCGCGCCCGGACCCGCTCGCCGGGCAGCGCGAAGGCCACCATGACCACCCACCCGCCTTCGCTGATGCTGCGGAGAACCGGCCCGCCTTCCGACCCAGGCAGCGCTACGCGGCCGAGGCCGGCGCCCAGGTTGGTGAGCGTGGAAATCTCCAAGTCGATTTCCTGGTGATACGCGAAGGGAAAGGCGTTGAATTTCGTCCGACCCACGAGTTGGACAGAATTCACAGAATGGGCCAAATGGAAGCCAGAAACCGCACCTTCCTTCTGTTCATTCCGCGAATTCTGTCTAAACAACAGTCGTGCAGCCGGAAAGAATCACCAGCCTGCAGAATCCCCGCGTGAAGCAGCTCGTGAAACTGCGCGACCGCCGGCCGCGCGACGAGGCGGGATTATTTCTGATCGAAGGTTACCGCGAGGTGAAGCGCGCCCTCGAGGCCGGCGTCAAGCCGCGCGAGCTCTATTCCGGCCCCGACTGGTTTCTGGGCGAAAACGAAGCGGCGCTGATCGACGCGGCGCAACGCGCCGGCGCGCTGCTGTTCGAGTTGTCGAAGGAGGTGTTTGCCAAGGTCTCTTACCGCGACCGGCCCGATGGGCTCCTCGCCGTCGCGCCGCAATGGAAGCGGGCGCTGGCGGATCTGGACGGAACGCCGGGTCGGGGCTTGCCCCCGACGGTCGGGCGCGGCGCCGGGCCGGCGGAACCCTTGCTGCTGGTCGTCGAGGCGATCGAAAAACCCGGCAACCTCGGCACGATCCTGCGCAGCGCCGATGCCGCTGGCGTCGATGCGGTGATCGTCTGTGATCCCGTCACCGATATCTTCAATCCCAATGTCGTCCGCTCCTCCACCGGCGTGCTGTTTTCGATGCCCGTCGTCGTGACTTCCAACGCGGAGGTGCGGACCTGGCTGCGCGCCGGCGGCATCCGGGTTGTGGCGACGACGCCGGCGGCCAAGACCCTTTACACTGACGCCGACCTGTGCGGGCCGCTCGCGATCGTCATGGGCAGTGAACAGTACGGGCTGAGCGCGTTCTGGCTGAAGGAGAGCGACCTGCTGGTGCGCATTCCGATGGCCGGGCAGGCCGACTCGCTCAACGTCGCCATGGCCGCGATCATCACGGTGTTCGAGGCCGTGCGGCAGCGAAACCTCAAACCTTGAGCTTCAGGCTGGCGATCAGCTCGGCGGTACCCGCCGCCATCGACACCCGGGGCGCGTAACCGAGCTCGCGCCGGGCGGCGCTGATGTCGAACCAATGGTCGGCGGCGAGTTCTTTCGCGACGAAGCGCGTCATCGGCGGCTCGCCGCGGAGCGGCAGGAGGCGCCACAGCGCCTCGCACGACGCGCCCAGGGCGGTCGCTGCACTGAGTGGGATTCGCTTCGTCACGGGGGGGAATCCCAGCGCGCACAGGAGATCGTTGATCCAATCCCACAGCACCACCGGTTCGCCGTTGGTGATAAAATACGCCTTCCCCGCCGCCGTCCCGGGTTTCGTCAGTTTGTAACGTATTACGTTACAAATTTCCGATTTCGCGGAGGGAGAAGCGGGCGAAGGCTGGAGATCGGATATTGGGGATTCGCCGAGGGCCTGCTCCGCCAGGAGGTGGGCGTCGACGGCGTTATGCACATGGAGCAGATCGACGCGATTGTGGCCGGAGCCGACGATGCGCAAACGGCCGGACCGCGCGCGTTCGATGGCGCGCGGCACGAGGTGCGGGTCACCCACGCCAAAAATGAGATGCGGCCGCAGGGCGATGGTGCGCAGCTCCGGCGAGTTGGCCGCGAGCACCTCACGTTCGGCCATGGCCTTGGTGCGCGGATAGGCGGCGGGGCAGCTGGTCGTCAACGGCAGTGACTCGTCAGCGCCGGCCAGATTGCGGCCGTTGTAGACGACGCTGGGCGTGCTCGTGTAAACCAGGCGGCGCACGCCATGCGCCGTGCAGCCTTCGAGGACGGCGCGCGTGCCGAGCACGTTGGCGCGAAAGAAATCGTCGTAGCGGCCCCACACCCCCACCTTCGCCGCAAGGTGGAAAACGGTTTCCATCCCCCGGCAGGCGGAACGCACGGCGTCGGCGTCGGCGAGATCGGCGGCCACGAAGCGCACACCCCGCTTCTCCAGGTCGGGCGCGGGCCGGCGGGCGAGCACGGAGACGGCGCGGCCTTGGGCGAGCAGGCGCTCCACCAGATGCCGGCCGAGGAAACCCGTGCCGCCCGTCACCAGGGCGGGCGGAAGCGAAGAGTGAGTCGGAGCGGTGAACGGGGCGGCCACGGAAGCGGAGCAACCTCACCACTCTCACCTTTCACTTTCACGAGTCACTCCCGAAACGTGACGCCATCCTGGGCAGCAGCCCAGCGGGCGAGTTGGAGGCGGTGGATCTTGGCGTTATGGCGCACATCCACCGGAAGGCGCGGATGAAAATAGAAGCGGCGGATACCCGCGGAGTGCGGATGACCTCGGGCGAGCCGGCGGAGCGCGTCCGCCAGGGCCTGCCGTTCCGCGCCGCTCCGCAGCGGCGTCCCCGCCTTGGGCTCGGCCACGAGGGCGGGGGTCTGTCGTCCGCGGGGACCGAGGCCGATCAGGGCGCAACGCGCGACGCGGGGATGATTTCGGAAGACCTGCTCGCACGGTTCGGTGAACATCGGTCCGTCCGTGGTTTCAACGCGTTCGGCCACGCGCCCGCAGAACCAGAGGCGGCCTTCCGCATCAAGATAGCCGCAGTCACCCATCCGATGCCAGACGGCGCCGCCGTCGGGGATTCTTGCGGCGGCTGTGGCTTCGGGCAGGTGGTCGTACTCCTTCGTGACGGTCGGACCGGTAACGATAATCTCGCCGATCTCTCCCGGCGGCAGTTCGCGGGCGGCCGTCAACGCGGCGATCGGGCCATCGGTGATGCCGATGATCTTGACGCGGTTTTCCGCCAGCGGTTTGCCCACGCAGGCGCCCCGCACCGAAGCGGCATTGATATCATCGGCGGTCACCGTGCTGACAGGGAGGACTTCCGTCGCGCCATAGGGGCTATGCAACCTGCCGCCCGGAATCAGGCGCGGCGCGTCGGTCCAGAGCGATGCCGGCACGGGCGCGCCCGCGCAGAGCACGCGGCGCAGGCTCGGCAGCGTGAGACCGCGGGCCATGCAGTGATCGGCGATCTTGCGCCAGAGGGTGGGCGAACCGAAGGCGTTGGTGACGCCCTCCTGCCGGACCGCCCGGACGATTTTTTCCGGATCCGCGGCGGCGGGGCGGCTCGGATCAATTTCGGGCACCACGGCCGTCATGCCCAGCGCCGGGTCGAACAGCGCAAAGATGGGCAGCAACGGCAGATCGATCTCGCCGGGTTCGATGCCGTAGGTTTCGCGGATGAGGCGCACTTGCGCATCGAACATGCCGTGTTCGTAGCAGACGCCCTTCGGAAAACCGGTGGAACCGGAGGAAAAGAGAATGGCGGCCAACTCGCCGGGACGGCTGGCGGCAGGGGTCACAGGGGGAAGGTTGAAGGGCGGGCGGGGGCGCAACCGGGCGGCGAGAGAGCGGCTGACCGTGACGCGGACCTCGACGGTGCGGAAGGATGCGCGAAAAATCCGGCTGACGAGCTGTGCGAACGGGATGCCCGCCAGGACACGGGGACGGGAGCGAGCCACGCAGGCGAGAAAGTTGCGCAGGCCCATGCCGGGATCAATCACCACCGGCACGGCGCCGAGCTGGAAGAGCGCGAAGGCCGCAGCGATGAGGGGCAGGCCCTGTCGCACCATGACGAGCGTGCGGTCGCCCTTCGCCACGCCGCGGCTCGCAAACCGTGCGCACCATGCGTCGACCTCGGCATTGAGTTCCGCGAAAGTCAGGGTGAGGTAATCGATGTCGCCGGCGCGCGTGCGACCGCGGGGAATTTTCACCGCGGGATGCCCAGGTTGGCGTGCCGCCATGAGGGGCAGGTGGCGCGCGATGTTGGCGGAGTCGGCGGGCACATCGCTCAGGCTCGCGCAAATCCACCTTCGCGCAAGGCTGCAGTGGACGGGGCGACGCCGGCGCCTACGCAGAAGGGCGGACGTTGCGATGCCTATCGCCCCCCTTGGGCCGGACCCTCGCCGCCGTTCTTGAGCGCAGGTTCGTTGCGGAGCAGATCGGCCTGCCAAGGCAGCAGGATGTCGTCAAGGCGATCGGGGTCGCGGGCGATCTGGGCCAGTTGCGAGCGGTTGGCGATGAGCGTGGGGTCGAGGTTGAGCCGCTGCGCCACCCGGTCGCGATCAGTCTTGAGGCGATCTTGCAACGCCAGTTCGGCGGCGTTGAGGGGCAGCCAATTGGCGTCACGGCCGCGGTGGCGGCGCGGGAGCGAGGAGGGATTCTTGGCCAGGCCGATGCGCACGGCCTCGGTGAGGCTGCGGATGAGGCGCGGGTGGCGCCGGCCGAGGTCAACGGCGAGGATGGCTTCTTCGGGCAGGCCGGCGTCGGCACGCGCGGCGATCTCGATGAGCAGGTCGTTGCCGGTGATCTTGAACGGCGGCTGGTCCAGCTGGCGGGCGCTGTCCTCGCGCCAATGCCACACGGCCCAGAGCACGCACTGGCCGCGCGGGCCGAGCCGCTCGGAGCGGCCGATGCGCCAGGCGTGTTCGTCGATTTGTGGAAAGCCGGTCCGGGCGCTCTCGATCTGCCACCGGCAGCGCTGTTCCTGCCAGCCCAACCGGCCGCAGCGCTCAAGTTCGGCCCGCAGGATATCGCGCAGCGCGGGCAGGTGAAAGACATCGAGCGCGGCGTAGTCGATGAGCTTTTGCGCGAGGGGACGCTTGGACCAGTTGGCCTTCTGACCATCCTTGGCGAGCATGACGCCGAAGTGGTGCTCGAGCAGCGGGGCGAGGCCGATGCGCGGCAGATTGAGGAGTTGCGCGGCCATCATCGTGTCAAAGAGGCTGTGGGCCGTGAAGCCGCAGAAATCATACAGCAGGCGCAGGTCAAAATCGCTGCCGTGCATGACTAGATGCTGGCGGGCGAGGCGCGGCCAGAGGCCGTCGAGTGGAAGCGAGGCGAGCAGATCGACCAGAAAAATCTGCCGGTCCGCCATGACCTGCAGGAGGCAGACGCGCGTGCGGTAGCGGAAGAGGTTGTCCGCCTCCGTGTCGAGGGCGATTTCCCCGACCCGGTCGAGCGCAGCGAAGAGCGGCGCAAGTTGCACCGGCTGGTCGATGAACGAATAAGCGGGCGTGGCGTTCAAAGCGGCTGCAGGGAGGGTCGACCGCGAAGCATGCGGCGGCGGTGGGAAATTGAACAGACGAAAGTGCATCACCGGCTGCGGCCGGCCCTGGGCGGAGTGATGCGGCGGGCGCCCGACCGCCGGCCGTTCACACCCACGCGCTCAGGAAAGCATCGAGCAGCTGCGGCAGTTCAAGGCTGTAGCCGCCCTCGAGCACGCCGGCCACAGGGAAATCGGCCCGATGCAGCCAACGGCCCAAGTCGGCGAAGTCCTCCGCCTCGAGGGTCAGCGCGGTGATGGGATCGCGCGCGTAGGCGTCAAAACCGGCGGACACGAGCACCAGGTCGGGCCGAAAACCGACGATGGCATCCCATGACCGGGCGAGTTCCGCCATGTGGTCAGCCCGGGGGGTGTGGGGCGCGACCGGATAATTCCGACAATTCACGGTATTGCGCGTGCCCGTGCCGGGATAGCCCGGAAACTGGTGGATGGAGCAGAAGAGAAAGCCTTCGCGGCCATCGAGGATGGCTTCGGTGCCGTTGCCGTGGTGGGCATCAAAATCCCACACGGCTACGCGCTGGGCACCGCGGGCGCGGGCAGCCACGGCGGCCAAAGCGATCTGGTTGAGGTAGCAGAACCCCATCGCCTGACCGGCGGTGGCGTGATGGCCCGGCGGACGCATGAGCGCGAAGGCCTTCTCGTGCTGCACCAGCGCAAGATTCATGGCAGCGAGCGCGGCGCCGACCGAGCGGCGGGCGTGGTCGTAAATGCCCTCGAAGTACGGTGTGTCGTCGTCAAAGTCGGGAGGAACCTGCAGGCGAGCGAGGTGGGCGGGCGTATGCACGGTCAGCAGCACGTCCTCGGTGGCAATGGCCGGAATGCGCCACTCCCATTCCGGATGGGCGGCGCGCAGATGGGCCGCGCATCGGGTGGCGCGCAGCGGCTGCTCCGGACGCAGCGAGGAACCGTAGTCGGCACATTGGGGATCGTGCAAAATGATCATCGCATCGCAGGTTTCGGACTGCCGGCGTGGCGGGCGCTCATCAATCAGATCCGGCCAGGGTCGATTTCAGCAACGCCGGATTGTCGGAGAGGATCGCATCGACGCCCCACGTGGCGAGACGGAGCATGGCGCGGGGATGGTTCACAGTCCAGCACCAGACGCACAAGCCCCGGGATTTCAAGGCAGCAATGAAGGCGGGCGACCGAATGGCCCGGTGGTCCATGCTCACCCCGGCCGCGCCGAGGGCGGCGAGGGCGGATACGAGGCCGGCGGTTCGGTTGCGAAATGCTGCCGGCAGGCGTCCCCTACCCCCGGCGATCAGCATGCGCGGAATCTGTGGCGCAAGCCGGCGGGCCTCGTCCACAATGGCGGTTTCAAACGACGCGAGCATGACATCGGTGGCGGCGTGCGCGCGGAGGACGGCCCGGACGACGGGCGCGACCGGCCCGCCGCGTTTGATCTCGATCTGCACGACGGCGCGGTTGCGGACAAGCGCAAGCACCTCGGCCAGCGTGGGGATGGGTTCGCCCTGAACGCGGACCGCACGCAGTTCCTCGCGGGTGAGCTGGGCGATGCGGCCGCGGCGGCCCGTGAGGCGAGCCAGCGTGGCGTCGTGAAAGACCACGGGCACGCCGTCATGCGTCGTCTGCACGTCGAGCTCGATGCCGTCGGCGCCCAGTGCCAGCGCACGACGGAAGGCGGGCATGGTGTTTTCCGGCGCCTCGGCCGAGGCGCCGCGATGGGCGATGAGCAGAGGACGAGCCACGAAAAGGCACAACAACGCACAAGAAAACGGAAGGGAAGACGGATATTTCGCCGGACGGCGCGCCTTGCCACTTTCTTTTTGTGCTTTGGGGGCCTTTTTGCGGCAATCCTCCTTCTGATGAAAGTCGTGGTGCTTTGCTCCGGCGGCATGGACTCGGTGACGGCGCTTCACTGGGCGCGACGGCAGCATGAGGTGTTGGCCGCACTGAGTTTTGATTACGGATCAAAGCACAACCATCGTGAGATTCCCTTTGCGGCCGAACAGGCGCGCTCGCTCGGTTTGTTCCACCAGGTGATCACGCTCGGTTTCGTGAACGGTTGCTTCACCTCGACGCTGCTGAAGTCAGGCGGCGAGGTGCCGGAGGGCCATTATGAGGCGGCAACAATGAAGCAGACGGTGGTGCCGTTCCGCAACGCCATCATGCTCGCCATCGCCACCGGCTTTGCCGAGAGCCGCGGGGCGGCAGGGCTGGTCATCGCGGCGCATGGGGGCGACCATGCGATTTACCCCGACTGCCGGGAGGATTTCATGCGGGCGATGGGCGACGCCATGCGGCACGGCACCTATTCGGGCATGGTGCTGCTGCGCCCGTTCATCGCGCTCAGCAAGGCGCAGATCGCCGCGGAGGGTGCGCGGCTCGGGGTGGACTACGCGCGCACCTGGTCGTGTTACAAAGGCGGCGAAATCCACTGCGGCAGGTGCGGAACGTGCGTGGAACGCCGCGAGGCATTTCTCCTCGCCGGCCTCCCCGATCCCACCGTCTACGCATCAATCGATTCGCTGCCGCCCAACCCCCGGGCTCAGGTGGAGCCGGGCTAGCGAGGATTCCCCATGCTGGTGGCCGAGATATTCTACTCGATCCAGGGCGAAGGTGAGCTGACGGGTGTGCCGTCGGTCTTCGTGCGCACCGCGGGATGCAATCTGCGCTGTGCCTGGTGCGACACGCCTTATGCGTCATGGCAGTCCGAGGGCACGCCGCGGACGGTCGACGAGATCGTCGCGGAGGTCATCAAACACCCGGCCCAGCACGTCGTACTTACCGGCGGCGAGCCGATGGTAGCGCCCGGAATTGGAGACTTGGCGGGTGAACTGAAACTGCTGGGCCGCCATGTCACCATCGAGACGGCGGCGACAGTCGCGCCCGGCGGCATTGCCTGCGATCTCGCGTCGCTTTCGCCCAAGCTGCTCAACTCGGCGCCCGATCCGCTGAAGCATGGGGCGTGGCGCCGAAAGCATGAGGCCCTGCGGTGGCGCCCCGAGGTGGTGCGGGCGTGGCTCGACGCCTACCCGTGGCAGTTGAAGTTCGTCGTCGCCCAGCCGGCCGACGTGGAGGAGATCGAAGGCATGCTTGTGCAGTTGCAGCGCGACGTACCGCGGCACAAGGTCCTGCTCATGCCGGAAGGCACGACCGCCACGACCTTGCGCCGGCGCGCACCCTGGTTGAGCGATTTGTGCAAGCAACGCGGCTTCCGCTACGCCCACCGGCTGCAAATTGAGCTTTATGGAAACCAACGCGGCACCTGAGTCCGGTTTGCACATCGGCGGACCGCCGGGCGAGACGCCGCCGAGGCTGCTGAAGCTCTCCGAAGAACTGGCGGGCTTGCAGGCCCGATTCGCGCAACAACCGGTGACGCTGGAGGAGGTCATCGCGGTGTTGCGCGGCCGCGCCTACTTGTTGCTGCTGATCCTGCTCGCCCTGCCGTTCTGCACCCCGATTTCACTGCCGGGGCTCTCCACGCCCTTTGGGTTGGTGATCGCGCTGATCGCGCTGCGGCTGGCGCTGGGACAGCGGCCGTGGCTGCCGAAGAAATTGCGGCACCAGCGGCTTCCTGCCGGGTTCTTTGCCAAGGTTTTCACGGCGGCGGCGCGGATCATCCGTTTCTTCGAGAAGCTTCTGCGTCCCCGCGTGACACTGCTCGCCGATATTGGATTCATGCGGCAAGCGCATGCCGTGGTGATGCTCGTGGCGGCGCTCGTGCTGCTGCTGCCCGTGCCCATTCCATTCACCAACACCATTCCGGCGTGGGTGATTCTGCTCATCGCCGGCGGCCTGATGGAGCGCGACGGCGTCGTCATCGCGGCCGGTTATGTCGTTTTTGCGGCGGGCGTCGTGTACTTCACCTTCCTTGGCGGGGCGACGCACCAGCTGATCGATGCGTTCAAGCGGTTGCTGGCGGGATGACGACGGACCGGGCTGCGCGACGGCGCCTTCAAACCGTGGCAAACCCGCAGCGGTTTCGACAGGCAATCTGCGGCAATGCCAGAAGCCAAGGGCGGTGGTTGCGTGGATGATGGTCCACCGCAGGACTCTTGGAACTGGACAGGTTGTTCCGCCTAGCGCGGCGACGCCTTGCTGAGTTCTTGAATCACGGCGCGCGTCCGCGCGAACACGGTCTCCGGATCGCCGGAAGCATCGATTTCCCGCAGCAGCCCCTGATGTCGGTAATAGTCGAGCACAGGATCACACGTCGCGGCGTAGGCGTGCAGGCGGGTGCGGATGGCCTCGGGCCTGTCGTCGTCACGCTGAATGAGCTCGCCGCCGCAGGCGTCGCAGCGGCCGGCCACGCGCGGCGGCTTGTTGGCGACGTGGTAGCCCGTGCGGCACTGGCGGCAGACCCGTCGGCCGGAGAGACGCTCGACAATCAGGGCCTCGGGAGCGAAATAATAGATGGCGGCGTCGAGCTTGCGGTCGATCCTGGCCAGGATGCCTTCAAGGGCATGAGCCTGCTCAATGGTGCGGGGAAATCCGTCGAGCAGGAAGCCGTACTGGCAGGCGAGACACTGGGCGCGTTCACGCACCAGATCGACGACCGTGGCGTCGGAAACCAACTCGCCTCTTTTCATGGCGGCCAGCGCGGTGGCCATCGCCGGGGAAGGCGCGTGACCACTGGTGTTGCGTGCGGCGTAACGAAAGACGTCGCCCGTGGACAGGTGGCAGGCGCCAAACTCGCCAATGATCCGCTCGGCCTGCGTGCCCTTGCCCACGCCGGGCGGGCCGAGCAGCACGAGGTGCCAGGGGCGCGGGGCCACCGGGCCGGTCTTCGCACAGTTCGCGTCGGGGCCTTGCAGCCAGGAGATTCGGTTGCCGGTCGAGTACATGTCCCGGCAAACGTAGTGGCTTTCCCAAGGCGGGCGAGTGTTATGCAGTTTCGCGCCTGCGGCTGACGGCACCTATCAGAGCAGCAGGCTCCACCTATTCGATCAACTCATCGACCAGCGGCGGCGGCTCCGTTCGTTGCGGGCCAATTTCGAATGCGGCGGAAATTTGCTCGAGGACGGCATTTAAGTGGGAGTCGTTTCTGGCGTGCACGGTGCACAGGCGGGCGCCGGCGCGCACGGCCTCGCCGGTTTTCACGAGGTTGGTGAGGCCCACGGCGTGGTCGATTTGGGCCGCGGCGTTGCTGCGGCCGGTGCCGAGCAGCAGCACGGCTTGCGCAATGGCCATCGGATCGACGGCGGCGACGTAACCCGAAGCGGTAGCGTGCACCGCGCGCACCACCGGTGCGTGCGGCAGGCGCGTATAATCGTCCACCACGCGGGTGTCCCCACCCTGGGCGGCCACGAGTTCGCGGAATTTGGCGAGGGCGGTGCCACCGGCCAGGGCGGCCTCGAGCCGCTCGCGGGCATCGGCCGGGTGGGATGCGATTCTGGCGAGCAGCAGCATCTGCACCCCGAGCGCGTAGGTGACTTCCATGAGGTCGGCGGGGCCGCGGCCCTTGAGCGACTCGATGGATTCGATGACTTCGACGGCGTTGCCCACGGCGCAGCCGAGGGGCTGGTCCATGGACGTGAGCAGGGCGCGCGTGGGTTTGCCCATCGCCCGACCGATGGCGACCATGGCGGCCGCGAGTTCACGGGCACGGACCTTCTCCCGCATGAACGCGCCGCGGCCGAATTTCACGTCGAGCACGAGCGCATCGATGCCCTCGGCGAGTTTCTTCGACATGATGCTCGCACAGATGAGCGGAATCGATTCCACGGTGGCCGTGACGTCGCGGAGCGCATAGAGCTTGCGGTCGGCGGGGACGAGTTCGGCGGTCTGGCCGATCATCGCCACGCCGATGCGCTGGAGTTGCGCCGTATATTCGGCGAGCGAAAGACCGACGCGGAAGCCGGGAATGGATTCCAGTTTGTCGAGCGTGCCTCCGGTGTGGCCGAGCGCGCGACCGCTCATCATAGGGACCGGCACGCCGCAGGCGGCGACCAGCGGGGCGAGGATGAGCGAGACTTTGTCGCCCACCCCGCCGGTGGAATGCTTGTCGACCTTGATGCCGGAAACGCCATCGAGGTTGGCGACCATGCCGGAGCGCATGATCGTCAAAGTGAGACACGCGGTTTCCTCCGGCGTCATTCCGCGGAGGACAATGGCCATAAGCAGGGCCGTCGTCTGATAATCGGCCCATTCGCCGCTTACGACGCCCCGGACAAAGGCGGCAATTTCATCGGAGTTGAGGGCGTGGCCGTCGCGCTTCCGGGCGATGATGGCTTGGGGAAAAACGGGGTTTGCCATGAGGGCAGCATGACAGTGCCGGACATGGCGGCAAGGAGCGGTGCACGGCGTCTGTCGGGCTCACCCGCGCCGGCGGCCGGGGACAAACCTGCGATTGCGGCCACACGGGCGGGGCCCAACGCTGGGCGCCTGATGACCGTCACTCCACAATTGCTGCGCCGGGCCGCGGAGGCGATCCGTTCCGCCGAGGAGCTCATCATCGCCGCAGGCGCGGGCATGGGAGTGGATTCAGGATTGCCGGATTTCCGCGGGAACGAGGGATTCTGGCGGGCGTACCCACCCATCGCGAAGCTCGGGCTGTCGTTCGAGGAACTGGCCAATCCGCAGTGGTTCCTGCGCGACCCGGCGCTGGCGTGGGGATTCTACGGCCACCGCTTGGAGGCTTATCGCCGGGTGACGCCGCATCCGGGTTTCGGTTTGCTGGAGCAATGGACAAAGGCGATGCCGCACGGCGGCTTTGTGTTTACGTCGAACGTGGACGGACATTTCCAGAAGGCAGGCTTCTCCGAGGGGTGCGTGGTTGAGTGCCACGGCTCGCTGCAGCATTTTCAATGTGTCCAGCCCTGCTGCGCGGCCACCTGGCCGGCGCCCGCGGACGCCCCGATGGAGATCGATGCCGCCACCATGCGCGCCTCCGGCGAATTGCCCCGCTGTGTGCGTTGCGGCGGACTCGCCCGCCCCAACGTCCTGATGTTCGGCGACGAGACGTGGAGTTCGGGCCGCACCTCAGCCCAGCAGGTGCGATTTGGCGCTTGGCTGCGTTCACTACGACGCGGCAGGTTTGCCGCGATCGAGCTTGGCGCCGGCACGGCCGTACCGACGGTCCGTCTCACGGTGGAGCGGCTCGCGGCCGCAGGTCAGGTGCCGCTGATTCGCATCAATCCACGCGAGGCGGAAGGACCGCCAAATACGCTTGCACTGGCCGGCGGGGCCCAGCGGGTGCTCGAGGAGTTGGCGGCGGTGATGTGAACCATCGGCACCGGCCCGCCGAGGCAATGAAGCAGCCCAGCCACCACCCAGACCCAACGGCAGCGCCGTTTGTCAGCGCCGCTTGCGCTTGACGCTGAGTTGGGCGACGGCGAACCGAACGAGGCCCTCGAGGCGCTCGATCTCGGTGGGATCCAGCTTCTGTCTGCCTTTAAGCGCATCCTCCGCGCGCTGCAGGGCTCTCTCGACGGCAGTCTCGTCAATTTGTGCTTCGTTGATGGCAAACTCGGCGAGGATCT
>JBGOXZ010000009.1:0-25175 GCA_041479395.1 Opitutaceae bacterium | reverse complement strand
GCCTGCCGGGGGGGCGTCGGTTCAAGCGCCGGCGACGGCGCAAGCCGGTCGCGGGTGAGATCACTGAAGAGCACGAGTGCGTCGTGATCGCCGATGCTGGCCGGGGGATAGGCGCTGAAGCTGCGAAACGACACGAAATAATCGACAAACTCGAGCGCGGCCGCGAGCCACTCGCGGGTGAGTCCCGTCCGCCACGGCGGCAGAAAGCCGCTGCGCCGAGGGCCGGCGGGCAGGCGGCCGTCGTCACAGGCCTGGTTCACCTCCATGGCGAGACGGTGATAGAAGGCCAGCGCATCGCCGGCACTGTGGCAGTATCCGATGGCCGCCACCGAATCACGCAGGGCCCACATGAACCAGCCGCCACCGATCTGCCGCTCCTCCGCCGGAAGGTGGGTGACATAACTGGAAGCGCCGGCCCAGCCCTCGCCAATCGGACCGTCCAGGTGGGGGCGCAATTGCGCGAACGTTGGGCTCACGGCGTAAATGGCCTCGCGCGTCTGTCGGGTGACGGGAACGTAGGGAATCTCCGGCCCGACCCGGACGCGAAGTAACGCGCCGTAAGCGTCCTTGAACTCGCTGGCGCGGAGTTCCACCGTCCCGAACCAATGGTAATGCCGGGCGTTCTGCCAGCAGACCACGACCACGGGAACCATGCCGCAGAGCACGGCGAGCAGGCCGGCCCGGAGCAGCGTGCGCCACGTTCCAGCCGGGCTCCGCACCGTTCCAACGATGACGGCGGCTCCGAGCAACACGATGCTCGGCACAATCCACGCCCCGTCCTCGCGGCTCAACCAGAACGCCCCGACCGCGCCGCCGAGCAGCGCCGCCCACGGCGCCAACCGCCGGAGCGATTCGCCCCGCCGCGTGTAAAGCGCGATCAATCCGGCAAAGATCAGGAGGGCGAGCGGTGTGGAAACATGCTGCCGCAAGACGCGCCCGAGGGAAGAGGCTTCAAACGACATCGGGTTCCATAGCAGGAGGGCATAGGTGGCGAGCCGGCCTGCGCCACTTCTGATCAGTGGCGTCAGGGCGCGCACCACCACCGCGCAGGCGCCGGCATAGGCGAGTTGCTGGGCGAAGCCGAGCGGCAGCCCGATCAGAAAAACCAGCGCGATCCAAATGGAGTACAACGGTCCCTTGGCCAGCGTGAGCTGGTCGTACGCCCCCAGCCAGTTGCCGCTGACCAGCGATTCGGCCAGCTTGACGAAAAGCTGGTCATCATGACCGGCGGTGCCGATGGCGAAGATGGCCTGGCCCTGCGTCAGCCAGAGCTTGGCAAGCGTCAGCCCGACGGCCACCCATACCCACCAACGGTCTCTCAAGGAGGAGATCATGCGGAGTCCTTGCGTGTATCGAGCCGCAGCACGCTCAGAAAGAAACTCGTGAGAATCACCTGGCAGCCCAAGGTGAGGCTGAGCGCGCCGGGGATCACCCAGCGCAACATCTGGCCGGGAACCAGCGGCCCAAAGCCGCGCTGCCGCCAGAGCCACACCGAGAAGATCGACAATCCCAGCCCGCCCGCCACCAGCAACAACCCCACGGTCAATCCCGCCTCAAGGGTGATCACCCGCAGCCATCGTTCAAAACGCACCTCCGGCGCCCGCAATCCGGCGCGGATCGTGAAGAACTTGCTCAGCACGGCGAACGCCACGGCCTGAAAGCCGACCAACACTGCGATGGCCGAGAACAAAAGCGTGTTGATGTCAAAATACACATGGCCGATTGCGACCGGCCCGGGGAGGAGAAGAGCACCGACCACCAACCCGATCGCCATCAGGGCCAGGCCGGGATAAAGAAAGAGCCAGCGCGGGCTGAACAACAGCATGAACCGGAGGTGCCGCCAACCGTCGCGCCAAGGCCGAAGATGCGATGATCGATCGCGGCCGTCGCGGCGCAGCACCGTGGGCACCTCGGTGATGCGCAGCCCCAGCAGGGCCGCCTTGATGACCATTTCCGAGGCAAACTCCATGCCATTGGTCTGCAGATCCATGCGGCGGTAGGCCTCAACGGAAAAGCCGCGCAGTCCGCAGTGAAAGTCACCGATGTGGGTCTTGAAAAACAGCCGGCCGAGCCATGAGAGCACGGGATTGCCGACGTGCCGGTTTTTCCAAGGCATGGCCCCGGATTGGATGCCGCCGCGAAACCGGTTTCCCATCGCGAGATCAAAACCGCCGCGCAACTTGTCGAGAAACTGCGGGATGTGGGAAAAATCGTAGCTGGCGTCCGCGTCACCCATGACGATGTAGCGTCCGCGCGCCGCTGCGACGCCGGCGCGCAAGGCACTTCCATAGCCCCGGGTGGCGACGATCACCACGCGGGCGCCCTGGGCCGCAGCGGCCGCCGCCGACCCGTCGGTGCTCCCGTTGTCGGCCACCACCACCTCACCCGAGATCCCGGATTGCGCCATCACCGTCATCGCCTCCCGGATGCAGGACGTGATCGTGCGCGCCTCGTTGAGACACGGCAGCACCACGCTGAGTTCGGGCGTGGCGGCAGCGGCGTTGTCAGCGATGGCGGGCATCAAGCTGAAACCAAATGGACAAGTTGAGGCCACGACAAGCCTCGTATGTCCGGTCTTCCCGCGGGGGATGGGTGGAGAACGGGCTCATCCGACCGGGCCCGCGTTGGCCCGCCGGGCGGGATTTACGCGATGGCGGACAAGCCACGCCGCCAGGATGGACCAGACCGCCAGAGTCGCCAGCGCAACGACCGTCAGGACGTGATGGGTTGGCTCGGTCTTTCCCGCGCGCAGCTGGGCGAGCCAGCGGCGGCCGAAACCGGCATCATCGGTGGCGGCGGGGCGCGCGACGCCCACCCATCCATGCTCATTGGCGAGGCCGTCGAAGAGATACAACGACGCCTGCCAGCCTTGGAAAGGCGCGACATCCTCCGCCCACATGAGCACGGCCTCGCGCGGTTCGGTGGGAGAACACGTCACCGCGCGCCACTGTTCCTCGCCGGTGACGGGATTCTCAAAATGCCAGCGGATGGCGTTGCCCGGCCAGTTGGGCCATCCGCTGACGGGAGTGAAAAGGAAGCGATGCCGCACGACGGTCGGCGCACTGCGTAGAATGCCGGTGAAGCTTTCGCTTCCCGCCAGTCGCGTGCCATACCAGTAGGGACGGACCGATGCAGGGACGGTCGCGACCGCGCCGACCGTCTCCTCGGGCCGAATCTTCGGGCCACGGTGGTTTTGAAACACGGGATCGATGAACTCGATCTGCTCTGAAGCCGGGGCGTATGCCGCCTGCCAGCGTTGCTGAACGTCAAATTCGAAGGGCTGGGGCCAGGCCAGCAGCGCGGTGACCGCCAGCGCCGTCACAATGCTCCAGATTTTGAAGATCCACGACCAAGATTGGCCGGGTTCGGCCGGCAGCGGCTCGGGGGTGCGGACAGCCGGCGCCCGTTGGAGGTATCCATAGGCCAGCAGCCAGCAGAGCAGCCCCGCGGCGGCAAGCCAGCGCCCGGCTGAAGGAAGGTAGCGCGCCACTGCGCCGATCCGTCCGTAGTCCGGCCGCGCCTCGCTCGCGCCGGTCTCCGGCGGGAGCAGGGCGCGAAAGCGAGCGTTGCCAAGCAGGGAAACGAGGGTCGGAGGGTAGGTGTACAGTGTGTCGCCGATTTTGTCTTGGGCCAGAAACGCGGTGTTTCCGGTGGTGAGGAATCCGCGCACGGCAGCCAGATTGTGGAGGTTGATTTCGGGCCGGCGCTCCAGGTTGTAGCCGGCGTGGCTTTCCACCGATTCGTGCCACAGCCCCTGGGCGGTCAGGCCAAACCAGGCCACCGCCAGCACGGCAATGCCGGCACGGAGCGGCCGGACCGACGTCGTCCGCCACAGCAGGCCGAGGCAGGCGGCATTTGCGATAAAGCCGAGCGCGAGAAAATCACAGTAGCGGGAGACGAAACCGACGGTGTCACCGCCCCGCCCGTACCCAATGGCGGCGGCCTGCGCGCCGACCCACAGGCCCACGGCTATGAACAAGGCGTCGCCGTCCGCAAGATGGCCTCGCCGCAGGCGGTCGGCGGCGAACCACAGCCAGGGAAGATAAATGAAGAACGCCCACCCGGGATGGGGCAGGGGCCAGCCCAGCTGGCGCAGGCACACATCAAGCGCGACCTGCCATGAATCGGCCTTCAGAAAGGCCGTGACGGTCAGAGGCGGGGCAAAGGCGAAGTAGAGCAGCGACCACAGGATCGCGAATCCGAGGCCGGCCACCGTCACCCGCCGGTCCCCGTCCTGGCGCCACCAACGCCAACCCAGCAGGAGCACGACGATGGCGTGAACCAGCACGCTGGATTGCTGGGTGAAAAGCACGAGGCCCCCGGCCATTTGCCCGACCCACCATCCCGCCGTGAAACGGCGGCGCATTGCCACCGCCCAAAGGTAAACCACGGACAGACCGACCTGAAAAAAGACCAATGACTGGATGCCCCAGAGCGTGTTCTCCCAAGTGTAAGGCAGGGCCAGCACCGTTCCGGCGTACAAGACGAAAAGCGGCCCGAGCCTGCGGCCCAGCGCCGGCGCCAGGGCTCCAAGCAACAGCCAGATCGTCGCGCCGTGGAGCAGCGCGTTGACGGAGGTCTCCAGCAGATTGTTCCACTGCCCGTTCAGCCGCGTCAGGCCAAAGGAAAGCAGCCGGGTTAGGACGACCCAATGATCGTTCAGGGGCGCGAAAAAGGCCTTCATTTCCAGCCGGCCGTCCACCCAGGGTCCGAGCAGATCGGCGGCCGTGCATTTCCACTGATCCCGGAAAGGAAGGCTGGTGCCGAATTGGCGGATGAGTTCGAGCCGTCCGCCGAGCATCAACAGCGTGCCCGCCAGCGCCGCCAGCCACCACGTCCGGCCGGCGGACCCGGGCGCGGCCACCGCCCCGCCCGGCGGGTTTACTTGATCTCGATGCCCGTCCATGCCGTCCAATCCCATCCGGTGTCGTTGTTGGGCCCGGGATTGACCTCCAGCCGGAGCTGGCCACCCGCGAGATCTTTCAGGCTGGCATGAACGTCTGCAGCCCGCGATCAGCCGGAACGTCGCGCGGGTTCAGGCGACGCGAGTAGAGCACGACCTGCTCGCTCCCGTTCGTCCAGACCACCCGGAACTCAGCTCCGTCAGTGCGGCCGCCGTTCTCGTAGGCGCCCGGCACGTAGCCGAAGGCGCCCGACACCTGCGTGGCGCCACGCGGCAGTTCAAACTCCATTTCGCTCGGGGCATGCATCACGATGGCCTTCTGTCCGTCGATCTCAGTCTCCGAGGGCGCGGCAAAGGCGCTAAAACTCATGGGCGGGGTCTTGAACATCCAGAAGCGCGCCTGGGCCGCCTGCTGGAAATACTCCGCGCCGGCGGTCGAAGGGGTCAGGGCGAAAAGGGAAATGCGGGCCTGGTCGGAGAAATCGCCGAGGTCGTCCTTCTCCACCGCCACCGTGATGCTCCGCACCCACTGTTCGGCTTTTCCACCGGCAAAACGCATGTAGCCCGTGACGTCCTCGATCACGGGACTGAGAATGAAGCCGGTGCGGCCCTGCAACAGCGGCAGGTTGTATTCACTGCGCCGCCCGTCCGTCTGCTCAATGGCGAGCTTCACAAACGGAGGCTTGTAGAGAAAGCTGCGCAACCGGCCGAGGAGGGAGGGCGCCAAATCGATTGTGGCCCACACCGGGCGTCCAGCCAGATCCTCAAGCCGGTACGGTGTATTCACGCCAACCGTGGCGGTGCGCAGCCGGCGGGGGGCCAGCGTGGCCGGATCCGGGAGTTCGGCGCGGCGCTGCCAAAGCTGGTAGCCTTTTTCCGACAACACGTACTTGTAGTAATGGACGAAAAGGTTGAGCAGCAGGGAGTCGTCCAGCGAGGGGAGCCGGTCGTCAACGGTCTGGATCTTGAGCAGCGCATATTCCGGCGCGCGCGGCGAAAGATAGAAGGCGTAGTTGAGATGGGAAAGGCGCGGCGTATAGACCTTGTAGCTCTGAATGACGGGCCGGGGCTGGTAATTGAGGCCGTTGAAGAGGGCGATGGCCTGCTCGAAGCCCAGCACGTCGATCGTCGCACCGTGCACGGCTTCACGCACGCGGGGCAGATCGTATTGCTGTTTCTGCTCCCGGAGGCGGTCGTCGTAACTCCGGCAAAAGGACCGCCAGTGAGCGAGGTTGTACACGCCATCCCACGCCTTGTCCTCGAGCGCACCGGCGGCATGCCGGACTGTAAACGGCAGTGCGTCGTGGATGCCCGCGACACAGAGGAAGCCGGCGGGCACGAGCAGGAGGCGTTGCAGCCGGCGCCACCGCGGCCCGTCCTCCAGCAACACGGGAAACGCAGCGATGGGCACCAAGGCGCAGATGAAAAAGCCGATCATGTGGCCGTCGGAGCGCACGAATCCCTGCTTCCAGTTCAGAAAGAGGTAGGCGCCGAGGATGGCGGCGAAGGCCAGCGCGCGCGGCTTGTCAGGATGCAGCCGCAAGTAGAGTCCGCCGTATGCTGCCAGCGCGCCCAGCACCGCCAGGGCCTTCCACAGGGCGTCGGGCGGCGTTGGGAGCCCCATGGCCGCATCGTAGCCCCGGCTGATTTCCAGGAAATTGATCAAGTAGAGCGGCAGATTCAGCGGGTTTTGCCGGCAGGCGATCCACAGCACGAGGAAGCCACCGCCAAACCACAGAGCCGGCGCCAGCGCCGCCCGCGGGCGCCGCAGCCACAATTCGTAGCCGCTGGTCACGATGATGATGAAGCCGCCCAGCACGAGATTCGTGAACTTGATCATGCCCAGCAATGCCAGCAGCAGGGCGATGAGCGCCGTGCTGCGCCGGGCCGGACCGCCGGCGCGCCGCACCAGTTCCCACCCCAGCAGGGCGATGATGATCATGTGCAGCGCGTCCTCGTAAATGACGCCGAACAGCGCGAAGAAGAGGAAGTAGGCGAAGCGCGCGAGGCCGCGCAGCTTGCGGGCATTGGCGACGATGATTCCGGCAAAGACCACGCCCTCGAACAGCTCCCAGAGAATCAGGCTCGAAAATTGGAGCCCGGAGTAGGTCCGCCCCATGAGAAAGCCGAGCGGTCCGTAGGTGAAGACCACGTCCCGGCCGATTTGCATGCCCTGCTGGAAGAACCATCCGTAGGCCATGCGCCACGACGGATCGAGCTCCAGCTTCGGGTAGTGCGGGAAGCTGACGATGAGCACCGCCAGCAACAACCAGAGGAGCATCCGCCCCAGGCGGCCCTCGGGCGAAGCATCGCCGATGGCGGTCTGGTTGGACTCGGAGGTCATGAGTGCGCCACTTTGCGCAGGGGAGGCGCCGACGTCTAGTGGGAAGTTTCGATCTGGAGATCCGCCCAATAGGTCCAGTCGCAGGCGGAGTTGTCCGACGGACCCGGCGTGATCACGAACTCAAGGCGTCCTCCTTTGGCGTGGGGCGGAAGATCGGCCGTGAAGAACTGCAGCGGCCGGTCTTCCGGGTGGTCCCGCGGCTGCAACAGCCGGCGGAATAGAATCCAGCGTTCGTCATTCGGCGTGACCCATTCGACCCGGAATTCAGCGCCATCGGTGGGCGTGGAATTGTCCGGCGCATAAGCGCCGGGCCGGAAGCCAAATTGCCCCCGCACCCGTGCCGCGCCGTCGATCAGGGGATAGCTCAGGACCGATAAGGCATGGGCGAAAAACACGTGATGCTCCCCCTCCCAGTTCGCGGTTGGAGCAAAAGGCGTCCGGACGCTCAACGGCGTCACGGTTGAGGTCACGCAGGCCAGGGCAAAGGAAGGCAGTTGCTCCGGCGGCACCGACGAGGCATCGCACGCAGCTTCCGACACCGCACTTTCCCGTGTTGCGCCGCTCGCGTCCGTGGCGCGGGCCCAAAGGTGATGCCGGCCCGGGCCGAGCGTGTCGAATGGCACGTCAAAGCGCACCGTGATGCTGTCGGTCGGGGCAAAGCTGACGGAATCGATCTCCTTGCCATCGGCGATCAACTCGAGCCGTTGCAGACGGCCGTCGGGATCGTGACCGACCACGACGAAGCCCGTGGGCACCGGCGCCACGATTGGCGGGCCGATCACCTCCGGCGCAGCCAGGCGGGAGGGTGGTCCGCCGGCGAGCCGCACGGGCGTGCGGCGGGCCGAGTCCTTGATCAGATGAAGCTTGAAGCCCTGGGGCAGGAATTGCCCGGACTCGGCTTCGACATAGTTGCGGGAGACAAATTCTTGCAGGGGAGCGAAACGCGCCAGGGGATATTTGGAAAAGCTGCGGTGCGGCCCAACGCCACAGTCCACGATAAAGGTGGGTCGACTCGTTTCGAGGTCGGCCAGCAGGGTGTCCATGGTGCCAGGCACGATGGCATAGCGGGTATCCTTCTCCGGGGCAAGGTTGGTCCAGGGAATCAGGCCGGTTTGAAACGAGCAGTAGACAAACCGCGACGCCGGCCGGCGATCGGTGTAGAGATAGATGTCGGGATTGTAGCCCCACACGAAAATGCGCTCCTCCGGCGTGGTCAGAGACTTGATGAACGCCGAAGCGCGCGTCGCCGAGTCATACGGGTAACCGATCTTTCCCCGGCTGGCGAGGGGACAGACGACGGCGCTGAGGGCGGTGGCGCCGACGAGAAGCGCGGCGGCAATTCCAACGAAAGTCGGTCGCGACCAAACGACGGGCATGCGCAAATGCCTCCGAGCGTACGAAGCGGCGCTGGTCAGGAACCAACCCGCGCTGAGCGCGAAGGCGGGAATGCATTGGATATAATAGTGGTCAAATCCACGCCCGCCGGATGCCGCGGCAGCGAGCGAGGTGACGCACCACATCAGAAGGTAGAAGGAGAAAGGCTGATCGGCGCGTTCTTCCGCGGTCGGGCGCAACTGCGCGAGACGGACCAGGTGCAGGATGGTCGCCACCAGCAGTCCGAACAATACGAGCGGATACTCTATCAACAGCATGCCGAAAGGCTTGAAGGCGGACAGCAGGCGCTCGGCCAGGGTGACCTCGGGTCCGTAATAGCGCAGGTTGTAGGTCCAGGTGTAGAAGAACAGGTCGGCCAGGGCACCGTGGGCGGCAAAATACAGCAGAACGGCGGCGTTGACCGCGAGGAATCCGGCCAGCATGCCGCCCAGAGAACGCGCGGCGTCGGCGAACCGCCGGTGGCCGGTTGCCGCGGCGTAGCAAACGGTCAGCAGTGGCGCCGCGAAATCCAGCAGCGCCGGCTGCTTGGACAGGAAGGCCAGGCCGAACACAACCCCGGTCACCGCGGCGGGCCAGGCATCGGTGCGCGCCTGCGTCCGCCAGAACCACCATGATCCCCACGTCGTGAATAGGATAACAAACCACTCGGTGTGCACGGCGTTGCCGTCGTGCGGATAGAGGAGATTGGTGGTCAGGGCGCAGAAGATCAGGGTGGCCCATCCGCCTGCGGCGGCGTTTCTGGTGCGGCGTCCCAGCAAGAACAAGCCGACACCGGTGCCCGCGATGACGACCGCGACTGCCGCCCGCAAGGCCCACAGATTGTTCTCGCCGAAGAGCCGGAACAAGAGGGCCACGGCGTAGTAGGTCAGCGGCGTTCGCTGATCCACCGCGTCGCGATACAGCACGCCGCCGTCAAGCAGCGTACGGGCAACCGCGGCGTGGATGGCCTCATCCACATTCCACAGGGGCACGCCGAGGGTCGACCAGCGGAGAATGAGCATCCATCCGACCAGGACGATGAAGAGACCGAGGATAGCGGCGGGCAGCTTCAGGCGGACGCCGACAGTGCGGGGGGATGGAATCTGCATCGGGTGAAGGTGGGAAAGGTGATCCTCAAGGCGCGCCGATGAAGTTCGTCCAATAACTCCAGTCGTACGCGGTATTGTTGCGAGGGCCGGGCGTCATGATGAAGAGCAGTCGCCCCGGTTCAGCGGGCGGCAACTCCACCCGCGCACTTTGCGTGCCTCGGTCGTCGGGATTGGCGCCGGGGGTCAGCCGGCGCTGAAACAGGTTGGTCACAGTGCCATTGGGACGCTCGAATTGCACGAGCACATCGACGCCGTCGGTCCGACGTCCCAGATCCGGGTCCGAAAAGCTGCGCGGATCGAGGCCGTAACTGAATGAAACGACCGCCAAACCGGGCGGGCGCTCGTAGATGAGGCGCGAGGGGGCGTGGGCGCCCCAGAATTCCTTGTCATACTGATCCATGCCGGGTCCGTTGAATGTCCTGCTTTCGAGCGGCACCAGGATGCGCCCGCCCCAGACGATGTCCGGTCCCGGGCCCTGGGCGCGAGGGCTGGCCACGTAGGCCCAATCGAAGGCGGTGTTGTTTCTGGGACCCGGCTCCACGCGCACGACGATGCGGCCGCCGGTCTCGCGCGGCAGTTTCACCCGGGAAGTCTGGGGGCCGTGATCGGCTTCATTGTTACGTGGGTCCAAGAACCGTCGGAACAGCCCCTCGAGCCGGAGGTCGGGATGTTCGAATTCGACCACGACCACGATGCCATCCGTGCCGTTGGGTCGGGCCGGGTCGTACGAGTGATCGTCGAGGCCATAGGTGAAAATGAATGAGCTCATGCCTTCGACGAAAGGATAGATGAGCCGAGCCGGACTATCGGCGCTCCAACGGCCCTCGTCATCGGGTTTCAACGGCCGGCCATCCATCCTCTCACCCAGGACGGCCGGGATGCGCTTTTCCCCGTAGCGCAGATCCGGGCCGACACCCTGGCCGCCCAAATCCGACCAATAGGCCCAGTCGTAGGCGGGATCATTCATGGGCCCGGGGAGGAACTGGAAGATAAGCCGCCCTCCGGTATGGGGAGGGATTTCGATCTGGCTCGTTTGTGGACCGCGGTCGCGGCCGACGGCGCGGGGATTGAGACGGTGCCAGAAAAGCTGGGTTGTGCCGCCGTCTGGACGTTCGAAGCTGACGACCGCGTCCGCCCCGTTGGTGCTCAAATCATGGGATTGCTCGTAGCTTGCTTCGTCGAGGCCGTAGGTGAAGGTCAGGCGTTTCAGGCTGGGAGGACACTCGTAGACAAAACGTGAGGGGGCATGGGCCTGCCAGCGGAGGCCGTTCTTGTATTTGAAGCCTGAATCACCCTCGAACGTCTCGCCTTCGATCGGCGGGATTTCCCGGTCGCCGAGCCTGATCGTGGGGCCTACGACCGGGCCTTTGGCCGGCATTTCACGGTAGGCCGCGAGATTAATCGGACTGCTGACGCGCCACCCGTCGGCGGTATGAACCGCCGCCCGGAAGGTGGTGTCTCCCGGCGCCAAGTCCGTGCGATTGATGAAGAAGCCAGCATCGCAGGGCTCGCTGGCAGGGTAGATCAATCGGCGGTAGGGTCCATCGGCGTGATAGACCACGATCTCGGTGGCGCCGACGGGAGCTTTCACCGCCAACACCGGCAGGCGGCCGCCATGGCGTGTCAGCGAGGCGGAGACCTTGATGTCGTTGCTGACTGGAACGTCCGCCGGCGGCGGGCCGGGCGAGAGCGGGGCGAGCCGGTGATAGAGCCGGATACCCTTGGATCCCGTCGTATCGTAATCGATCGATGCATACTCCTGAGTGACTACTCCCCAGAGCTTGCTTTGGCGGTCGAGCGGATACTTGAGATAGCCGCGCACGCCTTCGGTATCGACAATCAACGCCGGCGGCCGCCGCTCGAAATCCTCCCAGAAACGCGGCCACGCGCCGGGGACCACCGCGTAGCTGGTATCGACGAGCATTTCCACGTTGGTCCAGGGAATCATGCCCGTCAGGTAGTTCGTGTAAATGAACCGCGTGCTCGGGAGGCGCTGGCTGAAGAAATACATTTCCGGCAGGTATCCCCAGACGAAGATACGGTCCTTTGCCCCGGTAAACTGCTGAATCAGCCTGCCGGTCTCCCTCGTGCCGTCGTCTTGTTTGGACAGACGCTGGCCGCGTCGACGGCAGTCGAAACCGGTGACGACCACCGCGGCGACTACGAGCGCTGCCAGGCCGGCGCTCAGCCACCGACGCGAGGTGCGTTCGGCCATCGCCCGCTCCAACAGCCGCGCCACCGCCCATCCGCAGGCCAGGCTCAGGCCGGGAAGCACTTGGGCACTGTAGTGGGAAAACTCCCGTCCGCTGATCATGGTCGAGACGAGGCCGGCCGCGGTCCACCCCAGGATCAGCCACGCAAGGAGCGGCACCGCCACCGGCCGCCGCTGCAGATCCGACCAGACCCGCCGGAACAGGAGAAGCGCACCGGCCACGCCGGCCACGAGGGCGGCCGGCATGTGCCAGGCCGTGAGAAGGAAGGGAATCCGCACGGCCCACATGCGTTCCCAAAAGGGAACCTCGGGCACGTAATACTTGGTGTTGAATGTCCAGGCGTAGAAGGCGAGGTCGTCGAGCGCCTGCTGCCAGGCGAAATAGGCCACCATGGCGGTCATGATCACGGCAAACCCGGCGAGCTCGCCTGCCGCGAGCCGCAGGCGCGCCCGCCGCTGCACCGGCTCGGCGTACCAAAGCAGACCGCACAACACCAGCGTCACACCCAAGTCCAGCATCCCAGGCTGCTTGCAGAGGGTGGCGAGCCCGAAGCTCACTCCGACCGCTCCGCCGGTCCAAAAGCCGGGCCGCGCTTGGGCGTGCGCAAACAGCCAGTATCCGATGATGGAGAAAAAAATCACGAACCATCCGGTGTTGGCCGACAATGCGTCCGGCAGGCCCAGCATGAGAAAGGTGAGCGCCACGAAAAAAAGGGCGCCGGCGCCGCCGGTTTTCTCGTCGCCCAGCCGGCGGGCGGTCAGCCAAAGCAGTACGGCGCCAATGCCAAGCATCAAAGCAACCGCCACATGCACGGCGTGGGCGTTCCAATCGCCGCAGACGGCAAAAACGGCCGCCTTGAGGTACGGCACCAGCGGGCTGCGATTGTCGGCGGCGTCGCGATAAATCACCCCACCATGCAAAACCTGCTCCGCCATCGTGAAGGTGGAGCCCTCGTCTAAATTCCAGATATCGCGCTCCAGCCAGGGACGCCGCAGCAGGTAGGCGCCGATGAGCAGGACGAGGGCAAACAGGAATCTCCAGGCTTTGGCGATGGGGATGCGGAACACGAGAAGACCTGGATTCCGCCGCAGCGGGGCGCCGGGGTCAAGTGCCGCCCGCGATCCGTCTGGGCGTCCATACGCGGGGTGCGCTCAAAAGGCGGTCGGGGACTGGATTGGGACCGTCTTTTCGCCTCCAGCTGCACTCACCCGAGCGGTTCTTCGCCCCCGCCTAAAGATCCCGGGAAGGACTCCGCCCAGATCGTCCCCGGATCAACTTGTCTTGAATGGTGGTCTTTTGCGCCCACCAAGAGCTGGTTGGCCCGGGCACATTGATTTCCAGACTAGAACACGGCTATGGCTGGCCCTCGCGTGAGAGCGCCGTCCAGCGCAACCAATGAGATTCGCCGCCGCCGTTTCTCCGTGGCTCGGGGAGCATGGCGGAAGAGGTCGGAGTGTGGCCCTTCGCTGGCTGCGACCCGGGAGGCAACCCGCCGGGACAAATCGCGAAGGCTCAGCTGGGTCGGTCTATGACGTGGCGGATCGCCCGAGGTACTGAGCGAAGCAACTCGCTGCCAGCTCCGACCGTCGCGTGCGGGCCGTGCCACAATCCGGATTTCCGGTTTCACGATGTCGGCCCAAGGACCTATTATCCACACCTGCCGTGTCTCCAAACGCTGATTGCGCCGATTTTGGAGAATTCTCCAAGCCGAAGGACAAGCCTTGACCCCCGTAACGACTGACGGCGAGACTCGGCCTTCTACGTGGCTGGTATCGCCATGTCCAAAGCTTGGAGATTGCTGTTTGTTCTCACCCTGATCGGTGGTGCCTACGGCTTGCGCGCGCCTTGGCTCGCGCACGACATCTGGAATTTGGACGAGGGCTCCACCTTCACGATGGCTGAACAGGTGCTGCACGGCGAGATCCTCTACCGCAACGCCGCTGACAATCGCAGCCCGCTCGTGCCTTACCTCAAGGCAGCCGTCTTCGCCGTCTGCGGAGACTGGAACGCCCACGCTGTGCACGTGGCGGTCGCATTCATGATCGGGATCGCCGCCACCCTGGTTTGGCTGATGGCGCGTCGCCTCGGCGACGAGAAGACTGGCGTGGCGGGCGCCCTGTTTTTCTCGGTGCTCACGTTTGTCATGTTGGGCGTTTCTGATGGCCTGTCGGCCCACACGGGATGGTTTGTGGTCTTTTTTTCCACCGTCGGATACTGGCTGTTTGCGCACGCGCAGGCGCGGCCGGACTTCCGGGTAGGCGCGGCAGTAGGGGCTAGCTTTGGACTGGCGGCACTCTGTAAACAGCCTGGCGTGCTCGATCTCGGTGTGACCGTGGTGCTCCTGGGCCTGCTCTGGTTTGCCGAGCCGGGCCAGCGGCGGGCGCGTTGGCGGCTGCTGGCGGGCGAGTGTGCCGGGTTCGCCGTCATCATGGCTGCCATGGTGGTCTATTTCGCGTGGCACCACGCCCTCGACGATCTCGCCTTGTATGCCTGGACCTTCAACACCAAGTATTACGTGCCCGAGGTGCCCTTTTTGAGTCGGATGTGGGCCATCCGGATCCCCTTCCAACTCGCCTTTTGGAACATGCCGGTCGCGCTGGTGGCAGGCGTGACTGGCGCCGCTCTCATGCTGCGGCGGGTTTGGCGCGGTCTCCGCCAACGGCCTGTCGCGGTACCGCTGCTCGCCTGGCTCATCCTCGGCTGGACGGCCTCCGGCCTGGCGGCGACCATGATCAGCGGGCGCGAGTTTGGCCATTACAGCGCGCAGGCCATCCCGGGTCTCAGCCTCGCCTGCGGCTGGGCAGTCGCGCGGGTAGTCGAATTCCTGGCTCGGGTCCGTCGGGCGCGCCTCTGGGCGCGCGTGGGTGGGTGCGGGCTGGTCGGGCTCATGCTGGTGGCGGCGGCCTGGGACATCGGTCGGCGCGCGCGGGAGCTGTCAAAGAACGACGACGATTCCAAGAGAACTGGACGAGCGGTGCAGCAATTCACCACCGCGGCCGATCCCATCTTCGTCTGGGGTTATGTTCCGGAGATTTATTTCTTCAGCCAACGGCTGCCCAGCACACGATTCATATACACGAACTACCTGTCGGGCATGATTGCCTGGACCAATCTGGATATGCTGGTCGACACCAGCTACGCGGTGGTCCCCGGCGCCTGGCAGCATTTCTGGGAGGATTTTGAACGCCGTCCCCCCGCGCTGATCGTGGATACCGGCGGAGTGCGCGGCTACCTCAAGTACCCGCTGCATGCGCAGAAGAAGCTCTGGGACGTCCTCACCCACGATTATGCCGCCGTTGATGACTCGACGGTCAGCCCGACCGGAGTCAGGTTGTACCGGCGGCTGGTGCCGCTGAGCCCCGAGCCATCGCTCGGCGACGCCGTACAAAACGAGCGGATCGCATTGGCGGCGTCGGAGACGCGCCACGGCGGACAGGTGCCAGTGCTGACGGTTCACGCCCCGACCGGCACCGCGGAGATCATCGTCTACCAGGGTGGCCGACCATATCGCCGGGTGCTCTATGCCAGCACTGAACCCTGTGAGGCTGCGTTTTTCGTCGAGCGCGAGGACCTGCGCACGGGAGCCACCCGGTTCCACGTTGCGGTCCGTGGGGCCAAAGGATGGGAGGTAAGCCGCGCGATTGACCTATCCGATTACCGCCAGCTTCCGCCGAAGCCCGTCCTCCTCGGTCCGAAGATCAAGCTCGGCGATCGGGAACTCCTTCCCGTTGAAGCCGAGACGATCGACGACCCCTACGGCATTGCCTATCACCTTGGACGCCGTTGGAGCGCCCATGCGCCGTCGCGCTTCGTTTATGAATGTCCCTCCACCATGACGAAGCTGACTTTCGGCTACGGCTTGGACGAAGAGAGTTATCCGCCGGCTCCCCGGCCGGGTACCAACGGGGTGACCGTGGTGATCAGTCTGGAAACGCCCGACGCCGGCACCACGCGGCTCTTTCGGCGCCAGCTCGACCCCCGCGCCGTTGGGAAGGACCAGGGCACCCAGACCAGTCAGGTCGACATCCCGGCGCATCAGGAGGGGCGGCTGATTCTGCAGGTCCTGCCTGGACCGATGAACGATTCGTCCTACGACTGGGCCTATTGGTCGGATCTGGTCGGCCAGGAATTGCTGGGCCCGGATTTGCTTTTCGAAGGGAGAGCCATCCCGGCCACTGCAGGAGAAATGTTTGGCCGCGGACTGATTCACCCCATCGGCCGCGGTCGCTGGAGCGTCCAGAGCCCGGCACGGCTCGTCTATCCTTACGTTGAGGGCATGAGTTCGCTCATCTTCAGCTACGGCCTTGAAGAAAGCGCCTATGATCCAGCCCGCGGAGCGGGTACGGATGGAGTCGAGATCATGGTGGAATTCGAACATCCCGACCATCGCCTGGAGCGGCTGTGTGACCGGCAGCTGGACCCGCGCAACCGGCCGACGGACCGCGGTCCCCAAGCGTCGCGGGTGGATTTGCCCCGTGAGACCGGCGGCAGTATCATAATACGTGTGGGGCCAGGTCCCCGCAATGACACGGCATTTGACTGGGCTTATCTGGCGCCTCCGCGCGCGGAGGGTTCCAGTCTCGCGATCGTGTGGGGCGGGCAGGCGCTCGCCCCGATCGAGTGCCAGACATTTACCGGTCCCACCTTGAAGCCGGACGAGAACGACCACTGGCGCGCCCATGCGCCATCGCGCCTGTTTTACCAGCGACCGCCGGAGATGGCGGCGATGTCATTTGGCTACGGCCTTGACGCGCGGACCTATGAGAATGCCGATCCCGCTGCGCGCACCGATGGCGTCGACGTGTTGGTCCAGTTTGAGGACAGGGACGGCAGGGTGACGACTCTGTTCAGCCGCAATCTGGATCCCGTCAACAACCCCGGAGATCGCGGCACGCAGACGGCGCGGGTCGAGTTGCCCCCGCGCGCGCCCGGGCGGCTGCTGTTCATTTTCACCCCGGGGCCGCGGAACAGCAACGCTTATGACTGGAGCTATTGGACCAACTTCATCGGCGAACCTTGATGTGAGGGCGTCGAGGATTGAGTCAGGCTCCGCATTCATCCCAGAGCGTACGCAAGAAGGGCAGCTCAGCCGTTCATGATGGTCACCGGGGACCTATTCGTGCTCCAGCCAGGCTTCGCGCGCCAGTTCCACGTGTCCCGGCAGAACCTTGCGGGCGTCGTAATAGCGCAGCACCTTCGAATATGCCGTGGGCGTGAGCGACTTGCCGCTGCGTTCCTTGGCGAGGCAGGTCTTCATCATGCGGGAGAGTCCCTCGACGTCGCCGGGCTTGACGAGGTAGGCCTCGGCGCGCTGGCGCACCATCTCCGCGATGCCGTGCACGTCCGTGGTGACAATCGGGGTGCGAAAGGCCATGGCTTCCAGCACCACGCGCGGAAACGATTCCTCGTAGCTCGTGCAGACGAACAGGTCGCACAGCAGGAAAAAATCGAAGACCTCGCGCGTCTCCGGCACCAGCGTAAGATCGCCGAGGCCGAGGTGCGCGATGTCGGCGGTGAGCAGATCGAGGTAGATGCCGGGGCGGGCGCCGACCAGCACGAAGCGGAACGGACCGCGGCCGGGGTTGTGATGATTGAAATGGTCGATGGCACGGATGAAGATGTGCTGGCCCTTGCGCTCGCAGACCGTGCCGATGTTGGCGATCACAACTTCGTCGTCGCGGAAGCCATGCTTGCGGCGCAAATCCGCCCGCGGGTGCCGCCGCCGGAACTCCTCGATGTCATCGAGGCGGATCCAGCTCGAGACCAGCCGGTAATTGTCGTTGACGTTGTAGTCCTCATAGTAGGCGCGCGTGGCGCGGCACAGAAAGAGCGCGCGGGTGGCCTGCCGGAACGCCGCCTCCACCAGACCATGGAGGGGCAGGCGCAGCATCCGCTCGAAGAACCGGAGGATGGACGTGCTCTCATGGATGTAGAAGAGCGAGGGCTTGCCGGCCTGGCGGGCGAGATGCACGCCCCAGAAGCTGACCAGGGTGTTGCAGACCACGAGGTCGATTCGCTCCATTGGCAGGCGGGCGCGCACCTCCGCCACGCGCTCGGCAAACTGGGCTTCGGTTTCCGCCGAATAAAGACGATGCCGGTCCACGAGAGTGATGGGGGCGCCGAGCGCCTCGTAGGCGCCCCGCAGGGGGCCATCCTCGCAAGAGACGACTTCAATCCTCCAGCCGGCCTCCCGCACCAACCAGGTGGCATATTCGAGCAGGAACAGCGGCGAGCCCTCCAAATTGAGGTTGTGCGTGATCAGGAGCAGCCGCAGCGCGCCGGCCCGGGCGGTGTGCGCGCAGACCGCACCGCGGCAGCGCACCTCGTCGCCCGCGACTTCGAGATGACGGCTGAAACACGGATCGTCCGGCCGTGGGTATTTGCGAACGAACGCGATGTGCTCGGCTTCGTCGAAGGTCACGCCGCGGGTGGCGCTGCCCCAGTGCATCAGCTTCGCCTGCGGTGTGTAAACCACCCGCTGGCCGGCGGCGCGCACGCGCAGGCAGTAGTCCACGTCGTTGTAGGCCACGCCGAAGTCGCGTTCGTCGAATCCTCCCAGTTGCTGGTAGAGTTCGGTGCGCGTCATGAGGCACGCGCCGGTCACGGCCGAGACCTCGCGCGCCACGGAATGCCACTCAGCTCCCGGGACGTCCCGCTCGTGCCTCCGGAGAAATGGCGTGTCGGCCAGGCCTCCGTGCGGGCCGATGATGATGCCGGCGTGATTCAGCGTTTTATCCGGATAAAGCAGCTTGGCCCCGACCACGCCCACATCCGGGAGTGTAAACCAGCCGGTCATTTCCTCCAGCCAGCCCCGCTTGAGGGCGTTGATGTCGTTGTTCAGGTGTAGCGCGAGCGGCGTGTCGACGCGCGCCATGGCCACGTTGAGCAGCCGTGAATAGTTGAACGGCGCGTGCGGGTCGGCGGGGCGGGCCACCGTGCACATCAGGTCGGTGCGTTGCTGGATCACTTCGAGGTAGCGCACCGCATCCGCGTCGCGCGAGTGATCGTCCACGATGAGGAGTTTCACGTAACGCCAGTCCACCGTCTCATCGAGCAGTTCAATGCACTCTTGCAGCAGGTGGAGCCGATCGCGGGTGGGGATGATGATCGTGACCTGCAGTCGCGAAAGGATTCGGGTGTCCCACTGGAGCTGATGGTAGCGGAGTTTCCGCTGATGCGCCGGCTCCGGCAGGAATGGCTCGGCGGCATACGCGCGCCGTCGCATCGTATCAGCCAGCGCCTGCCGCGACTGTTCCACCGACGGGTCCGACGGCTCCACCTGCCGCGAGACGCCGGCGCGCGCGTGGTGGCAAACGAACGGCACGTGGGCTACTTGATCGGGCCGCAGTTTGTCGCCCACGCGCAGCAGCAAATCAAACCAGGGCACGGTTTCGTATCCTTCCCGGAACGAGCCGAGCTCGATGAACCGGTCGCGACGCACCACGCTCAGATTACCGGGGAAGAGCCCGGACAGGGCCAGCGTCGGGCTCCACTCCGGCTTGAAAGCCGGCGCGGCGCGACGGCCGGTGTCGTCCATCTGGTCTTCGTCGGTGTAGACCAGCTCAAGCCCGGGCTGCGCGGAGAGGAGTTCCGCCACGTGCAGCAGGGCATCCGGGGGGAGGCGCGAATGACCCGGGAGGAGCGCGACATGACTGCCGTTCGACTGGTGGACTGCGGCGTTCAGCGCCCGCGAAACGTCGGCGGCGCCGGCACAGCGTTCATGCCGGCAACGACTCTCCGCTGCCGCCGCCGCTGGCGGGTCATCCGGTCCGACCAGCCATGCCTCCCAGCCCGGGTACAGCTGCGCCCGCAAAGAGGCCATCAATTCATCAAGATGGGCCGTGGTGCAGCCGGTGGCGTCGATCAGCAGGGTGAAACGTGGACCCGCGGGCTGCAACGCCGCGGCGGATGCCTGCATTCGCTGCGTGAGGCGCGCAGTGAGGCGGTTCGCCCGCTGCCATGCCGCGTACGGTTCCTCTTCCAAGCGGGCCAGGTGAGCCAGACTCGCCGGTGCCTCGCGGCGAAACTCGCGATAGCCGGTCTGTAGCGCCTGCCAGAGCGTTTTCAGCGAACCATGGCGGACATGACGGGCGCGCCCGCCGCTGCGCAGGGCGCGCACGGCCCGCACAAAGACCGCCCGGCCAAACTCGGGCAGCGGTCGCTCCTGTTCGTCGCAACGGTGCTGGTGGAAGCGGCGCGTGAAGACAAGATGCCGGGTGCCATCCTCCAGTTCGGCGAAGATTTTCAGGCAGACCGGATTGGGCACCTGCTCGTCGACGTCCGCCATGCCGAAGAACTGGGAGCGCGCCGCATACGGGTGATGGGGGAACAATTTCCCGGCCTCCGGCCGCGGCCGGTCGCCATAGGCCATCAGATTCTCGACCAGCGGATGCGTCGTGGCGAGCAGGCGGGTGATGCGCTGCTCCAGATGAATGATCCAACCCTCGAGGCGCAACTTGCCGAACTGTGTGCCGCCGATGCGACGGGGATTCTCGAGGGCGCCGTAAAAAGGGGGATTGGGCAGCGTGTCCAACGGGACGGCCGCGGCTTCGGTCACGAGGTGCGAAGCCAGGGGGACCAGGTTCGCCGTGGGGTCGACGCGCTGGGCCTGCAGCAGCTTCTCCAGAATCAACGGGATCAATTCCGAATCGAGCACCGCTCCCGGCCGCGGTCCCCGCCGCACTTCGATTGGCGTCCGCCAGATCTCCACCCAGTGATTGCCGGCGTCGAGGAGTTCCAGACGCAGCAGTTTCGCGCCGAAGGGCGGGGTCAACTGCAGGATGAATCCGGCATGCGGCAGGCCAAAGTAACCGCGGTGCCGCCGTTCGATGTGTTCCCGGGGAAGCCCGAGGATGCCCAGATACGACACATCATCGATCACGGCGCGGATGTCGGAAAACACCGCGCCCGTCTTCGACAAAAACCACCCGCTGATCCAGGTCGGCGTGCCACCGAAAACCCATGGTTTGGGCTCCTCGACGTCGAAGAGGTAGGCGCTGTTTTCGTTCATGCCGGGTGGGGAAAAAGAAAGGGGAGGCTTGTACCTTGGCCGGGGCGGTGCGGCAAGCGCTTCTCCGCCGTCCCTGGCGGATCAGGTGCGGGAGCAGGCCGCCGTCTCCGCGGCCAGTGCGGCGTGCAGCGACAGCGTCCGTGCGGCGTTGAATCCTTCCGTGACAAGGCGGCGCGCCCGCTCGGCACGCGTGCGGTCGCCCGCCAGATGCGCCTCCAGCGCCGCGCGCATGGCGCCGGCGAGCAGCCCCGCGTCGCCGGGCGGCACGAGCCAGGCGTCGTCGGGACCGAGCATCTCGGTGACGCCATTCACGTTGGTGGAAACGATGGGCAGGCCAAAGGCCGCCGCCTCCATCAACACGCGCGGAAACGATTCTTCAAAGCTCGAGCACACGAAAATGTCGCTGAGCCGATAAAAATCGTAGGGAGCGGGCGTCTCGTCGATCAGGATTGCATTCGTCAGCCCACGCAGCGCGATCTCGTGCCGCAAGGCATCGAGATACGCGCCCGCTCGCGCCCCCACCATCAGGAACTGCCGCGGCGGGGGCGCTGGGCCGCGCCCCGCCAGCTCGCGCTGCAGCAGGTCGATCGCCTGGATGAAGACATGCTGGCCTTTGCGCTCACAAACCGAACCGATGTTGGCGATAATCACGGCGTCGGCGGCCAGGCCGTGCTGGCGGCGCAACGCCTGCCGGTCATGCGCGGCGACGAACTGTTCGATGCGGGCAACGTCGATCCAGCTCGGGAGGTATTGGAAGTTCCCGCGCCGCTCGAGCCGGGCGTGGACCGCCTGGGTGGCGGCGGCAATGAAAACCACGCGGCTGGCCTGGCCAAACGCCTCCTCCACGCGGCGCAGCAGCGCCGGGGCCAGCAGCGGGGCGAAAAACCGGCGGACCGCGGCGCTCTCGTGGATGTAGAGCAGCGACGGCTTGCGCAGCCGCCGGGCGACATGCACGGCCCAGAAGGCCACCATCGTGTTGGCGACGATCAGATCCGCTTGGCTCCAGTCCAGGCGTGCGGCGAGCGCCGCCAGGGCCCTGTCGAATTCCGCCAGGGTGCGGGCGGCCAGGAGCGGCTGCACCTCGACGATTTCAACGGGCAGACCCGCCTCTTCGAATTTCTGGCGCAGCGGGCCGTCCTGCGGCGACACGACGCGCACCTGCCAGCCGGCTTGCGCCGCCAGGTGGCGCGCATATTCATACGCGAACAGCGGCGCTCCTTCCAGATTCAGATTGTGACTGAGCAGGATGACCTTCAGCGGATGTCGGGCCGGCTCCGGGACCGGCGCCGTGTAGCGGCGTGGCGCCGCTGATCTCCGTGGAGCGGCTTCCGCGCGATAGGTGTCCCAAACCGTGCGCAGGGCGCTCAGAAGGTCACGCCACGATCTTGGCTGCAAATGCTGCTGTCGCACCGCGGCGTGCAGCGCTCCTGCCGCGCGCAGGAATGTTGCCTTTGAAAACCGCGGCAGACTGGGTTCGGCCCCGGTCACGATCTGCGGCCTGAAACGCTGATTGAAGACCAGCTCGCGGTGCCCGTCGTCGAGTTCCGCGAAGATGCGCAGACTGACGGGCTGGGGAAGTCCGGAAGGCACATCCACGTGACCGGTGAATTGGGAGTGTCCGGCATTCCTGAGTCCGGCAAACAGCCCGCTGACGTCGCGTCGCGGCAGGCCATGCAGCAACGGCACGGGTTGCAGCGGATCCGTGAAAGCCGTCAGGCGCGTGATGGTCCGTTCGCGGTGCGCCAGCCAGCCGGTGACGGTCAGCCGGCCATATTTGACCCGGCCCGTGGCCGCAGGCTCTTCCAGTGCGCCATGAAACGGGGGATTGGGCAGCGTATTGAGCGGCACGGCACGATGGGCGGCAACAATCTCCCCCGCCAGGCGGGACCACGACGCGTCGGGCCGGCTGTGCTTCGCGCGCAGCAGCGAGATCAGCAGATCGCTGATCTCCTCGCCGAGCGGTGGGGTGGCGGTCGCCTCCGCGGTCTCCGGCGCGACGGTGATTTCCTGCCGGTGGATTTCCTCCCACCGGCCGCTCTGGTCGCACACGTCCACCCGCAGAAGACGCGCGTTTCGGTGCGGCTCGAGCAGGAAGGAAAAACCGGCGTGCGGCGGACCTTCCCGGCCGAGGAAACGCCGCTCGATTTCCGGGCGCGGAAGTCCGCACAGGCCGAGAAACGGCCGATCGTCGATCCAAGCGCGGACATCAGCCGCCGCGCGCCCCGACCGGGAGTGCAGCCAGCCGGCGATCCAGGACCGGCCGGCGGAGAACCGCCATTGTTCCGGATGGATATCAATCTCGAACTGCCAGTCGCCGTGGTCGGGCATGGTTCAAACCTGACCAGCCGCTAGGGCGCAGGCGAGCGCGTGATGGCGCGGCAACAGGTGTTCGAGCACAAACGCCGTTTCGACCCGCCGGCGGGCGCGGGCGGACAACTCGCCCGCCAGCGGGGGATTCAAGAGCACCCGGCACATGGCCGCGGCCAGCGCCTGGGTGTCGCCCGGCGGAAGGAGCGCCGCCTCCTGCCCGTCGCGCACGATCTCCGGGATGCCATGCACGTTGGTGCTGACGATGGGCAGGGCGAAACCCATGGCCTCAAGGATGACGCGCGGGAAGGATTCTTCGTAGCTCGTGCAGACAAACAGGTCGGCCGCACCGTAGCAGGCGTACACGTCGGGCGTCTCCGGCAGGACCTGCAGCTTGGGGTGGCCCAACTCGCGCAAGAAATCCGCGAGGTCGCGGTCGTAGGCCGTGTCGCGACCGCCGACCATCAGGAAGTGGGTACGTCCGGCGAGCACGGGGTCGAGCCGCCACAGCAGATCGACGGCACGGGCAAAGATGGTCTGACCCTTGCGCTCGCAAACCGAACCGATGTTGACGACCAGCAACTCGCCGCCGGCCATGCCGAATTTGGCGCGGAGTTCCGCGCGCGAATGAGCCGCACGAAACGCGTCGATGGCGCGCAGGTCGATCCAGCCTGGGTTGAGGCAGTAATTCGGTCGAGTCGCCAGGTGGTCATAATACCGGCGGGTGGCTTCCGTGAGAAACGACACGCGCGTGGCATGGGCAAAAGCCTCATCGACCACGGGCAGCACCGCGGCGGTCAGACGCCCGAGGAAGAAAGCCGCGGGCGTGGTGCTCTCGTGGATATAAAGCAGAGAGGGCCGGCGGGCGGCGTGCGCGGCATGCACGGCCCAGAAGCAGGCCATGGTGTTCGCGACGACCAGCTCGATGCCCGCCAAATCCAGTTGAGCGCCGAGCGCCCGCAGCTCGCACCGCAGCGCCGGCGCGGAAATTGCGGCCGACAGGCGCGACGTGTCCAACACCCGCACGGTGGCGCCCAGCGCTTCGAAGCGCGCGCGCAGCGGGCCTTCCTGGGCGGAGATCACAGTGAATTTCGCCCCGGCCTGCGTGGCGAGGTGGCGCGCATACTCCCACAGGAACAACGGCGCCCCCTCGAGACTGAGATTGTGTGTGGCCAGCAACACGCGCCCAAGGCGGCCGGGAGCGGCGGTCGGAAGCGCGGGCGCATAGGGTGGCTTGGCCGGCGGCAGACGCCGTGGAGCTCGGAGGCGGTAGTCGCGCCAGGTCCTCCAGGTCTGCCGCCGGGATTCTGCGCCAGATTCCACCGGGACGCCGGCAGTGGCATAAACGGTCCGCAGGGCGCGAAGGGCCCGCCAAAACGTCCACGGCGAATAGCGCGCGAAATCGAGTTTCTCCTGTTCCCGATCGATGGTCCAGGTGCGTTGCACGTGGGCGAGATGCCAGCTGCCGTCGGCCAACTCGACGTAGACGCGCAGGCAGCACGGCTGGGGAAGCTGCGCGGGCACATCCACCATTCCTTCGAGGGCGCAGTCTTCCGTCCGGGCAAACTCCGGGTGCTCGGATTTCACGCCCGCAAAGGGTCCGCCGTGTCGCAGCACCTGCCAGGCCTGCAAATCGAACGTGGCGAACACGCGGCGGATTGGCTCGGACTCGTGGAAGAGCCAGCCGAGCACGCGCAGTCGGCCGAAACCGGCACGGGCGATGGCCGCCGGTTCGTCGAGATGGCCGTGGAACGGACGGTGCGGATGGCGCACTGCGCACGGCCAGGGCGTGGCGGCCGCCACCTCAGCGGCCAGTTGCGCCAGCGGTCGCGCCGGCTCCAGCCGGAGGCGGCGCAGGAGTTGTTGCAGGGCGCGGGCGAATTCGTGGGCGCGCAGGGGTGAGGCCGGCGGCATG
>JBGOXZ010000008.1:0-25248 GCA_041479395.1 Opitutaceae bacterium | reverse complement strand
TTGTGGCCGGCGCACGCCGTCCCGGAATTCGTCAGCCTCGCGGGGCACGAGCAGGCTGTCTGGGCCGTGGCGGTGAGCCCAGACGGCAAATACGCGGCTACGGGCAGCCTCGACCAGACGGCGAAGGTCTGGGAGCTGGAGACCGGAAGACCGGTGGCCACGGTCCCAGTGGGATTCCCGGTTGTCTCGCTCGCGTTCACGGCGGACGGCCGGCGTCTCGTAACGGTGGGGCCGGGATCCACCGCCCGGATCTGGCCGCTATTCGATCGCGCGGGCATTCCGCTCGTGTTGCAGGGGCACACGGGTGTCGTCCTGGCCGTGGCGGTCGATCCCCGGGGCCGCTGGATTGCCACCGGGGCCAAGGATGGGACGGCCCGACTTTGGGACGCTCGCACCGGTCAATGGCGGCGCACGCTCGCCGGTCACGGTCATTGGGTGACCACGGTGGCCTTCAGTCCGGATGGTTCGCTCCTAGCCACCGGCTCGGCCGACCGAACTGCCATGGTGTGGGATACGGACACGGGCCGGCGCCGATCGGTGTTGCGCGGCCATGCGGGTGCAGTGCTGCGGGTGATCTTCAGTCCGGACGGACGGCGGATCGCGACCGGCGGCGCGGACTGCGCCGCCCGATTCTGGGAGGCCTCGACCGGCGCACCGGTGGGCACTCCGTTGCAGGGGCACACGGACGGCATCGGGTGCGTCGCCTTCAGTCCGGATGGTGAACGCCTGGTCACGAACAACTCGAGCGTGTGGGTGTTCCAGGAAGCCTCACGGGACAACACGGTTGACCTCTGGGATGTTCGCACCGGGCAGGGTTTGCTGCGTTTCGCCCCCCATCCGAACCAAGTTTTCGCTTTTGCGTTCAGCCCGGACGGAACGAAGTTCATCAGCGGAAGTTGCGACAACACCGCGCGGGTGCGAACGGCGTTTTCGTGGCGAACGGCGGATTTCCCGGGTGACGCACAACTTCGGCCGGAGCTCCGTCTTGAATTGTACAAACGCCGATTTTGGCTGGAAGCACCGACACCAATTCCCTCTGGCGAACATCGCGTGGAGATGCGGATCGGAGAGTACAGCGTGTCGCCCGAGCCGCGGCTGAGAACCCGCCCGGCGGCTCCGATCTTGCCGCGCCCGACCGCCGTCACTGCCGACCAGATCGATTTGTCGGGCGGGTATAACGGCGCGCTGGGTGAGGTGTGGATGCCGGTGGAGAGCCTCTGGCACGTCGACGCCGATCTCGCCGCATTGCCGGGCGGGCTGCAATCGCTCGGGGGCGTGCTCTTTGATCTCCGCGGCGTGATTCAGCTTGGCACCGGCACCTGGGGTTGGACCGAGTTTCCCCGGTCGGTGCGCATTCTGGTGGGCCGTGCCTTTGCCCGCCTGCACGTGATCCATGGCGCGGCCGCCGCCCGGGAAACCGACGGGGTGAGCGTCGGTTCGTACCGGCTCCATTACGCAGACAACGAGGTACGCGATCTCGAGATTCGCTACGGCGATACGCTCCGCATCTTCTGGACCGGCAACGATCCCAAAACCGCGTGCCAACATGCCCGCGTGGCCTGGGAGTGGCGGAATCCGGTGGGCTTCTCACGGGAGGAAATCGCCCAAATTTACAGGGAGGGGCAGGGCCCCCGGGGCCAGCCGAGAGTGGGCGGCGATGCGGAGCTGGATTGGCGCCAGCTCTTCCAGGCCACCTTCGAGAACCCGCGGCCCGGCGTCGAGGTCACGCACATCGAGTTCGTCTCGGCGAATACCAAGATCGCCCCGTTTCTGGTGGCGATGACGGTGGAGTAGCCCGCGCCGCGCGAACCTGGCTCGGTCCGCACCGTGCCATGGGTCTCCAGACCCATGAATGGCTCGGTCCGCAGGTCAACGCACAGCAGACGGACCCGGAGATCCGTGCCACGCGCAGCCCCGGTGGCGTGGGTCGCCGGACTCATGATCAGCCTGGCCCGCAACACGGCTCGCGCTCCGCGGGGACGTACTGGCCGGCGCGCGACGCGGGCCACACGAAACTTCCGCCCGCCTTTTCTCATAGTTCATGGAGGCAGGGTTGTTCCCGCCCGGCCGGACGATCAGCAGTGGTCCCTCCGCTCGGGGAACGACGACCTGCCGGAAACTAAGTTCAAAGCCAAGGATAGCCCAATGAAAACACAGCAATCACTCCTCGCCGTCGGGGCCATCGCCTGCCTGATGGCTTTTAGCAGCGCTCCCGCGCTTTTTGGATGTCAGGAAAACCCGCGGGCCGACTGCGTCCGCTTCACCGCAACCGATGTTCCCACCGGTGAATTCTTCGATTTCGGCAACTATATGACGGTGGTGCCGGATGCGGATGGAATCCTCCGTATCCGCGGCCTCGTCATGGGCGATTGGTTCACCCTCTCCGTCCCGGATCTGGGGATCTCGAACCTCGTCGTGAAGGGGCGCATGCAGATCAACGCGAACCTCGATACGACCGCCGGCTTCACCGGACACACCTGGGGCGGGTTTGAGTTCTATTCAACCGACGAAAACGGGATGGAAGTCTGCATCGGCCAGGGTTTCTGGCACGGGAAAAGGGAAAAGAAGTCGGAAACACTCTGGGAAACCAAGGCGCAAGTCGTCGGCTACATCTTCGCCGGGCCGCTGGCCGGTGCGGTCATTCAGGGCACCGAGGTCATCCAAAGCTGGCATCCGCTGTTCGCCACGGGATTTTACGGGGAGGCGCAGGGGCAGCTCATCCTCCTCGACTCGCCCGCTTCCCCTCCGTCGCGGCATTGTCCGCCGAAGCCGGACCGGCATTGACCATGGCGTGAAATCGCGTGCCGTCGACGGCGAGCCGTTCGCCGGCAATCTGGTTCCGGTCGCGAGGCTCAAGACCGGCGCGAAGATCGTTGCCGAGCTGGGCTGAGAAATTGGGATTTGAACCGCTGAGGCACTGAGGGCACAGAGATGGGCTGAGATGCACGGTGAGATGCCTCTCTTCGGCTCTCCGCAGTGCGCTCTGTGTCTCAGTGGTAAGGTTCCTTCTCCCCCATGCAATACGGTCATTTCGACGACAAAGCCCGCGAATACGTCATCACCCGCCCCGACACCCCGCGCCCGTGGTCCAACTACCTCGGCTCGACGGAATACGGCGCGATCATCACCAATCACGCCGGCGGCTACTCGTTCTACAAGAGCGGCGCCACCGGGCGGTTTCTGCGGCTGCGCTTCAACAGCATCCCGCTGGACCAGCCCGGCCGCATTTTCTACCTGCGCGACCAGGAGTCGGGCGATTACTGGTCAGCCTCCTGGCAACCCGTGGCCAAGCCGCTGGCCAAATACAAATCGGTCTGCCGCCACGGCACGGCCTACACCATCCTAGAGAGCCGGTATGCCGGCATCGCGACCGAGGCGCTCTACTTCGTGCCGCTCGGCCAGACGTTCGAGTACTGGCGGCTCAAGGTGACCAACAAGTCGAAGCGCGAGCGCAAGCTCTCGGTGTTCACCTACTGCGAGTTCGCCAACCTGTGGAACACCTACCAGGACCTGGTCAACCTGCAGTATTCGCTCTTCATCACCCGGGCCACGCTCGAAGACGGCATCCTCGGCATCACCTGCAACCCGAACTACGACTTCGACGGCCAGGATCTCACCGGCTGCAACCGCACGTGGATGGCGCTCTCCGGCGCGCCGCTCGCGGGCTACGAGACCGTGCGCGAACGCTTCCTCGGCAGCTACGGCGGCTACGCGGCCCCCGAGGTCGTCGTCCAGGGCCGGTGCTCGAACTTCCTCGCCGAGGGCGACAACGTGGTGGGCGGCCAGCAGGCGGACCTCGTCCTGGCCCCCGGCGAAACCCGCGAGATCATCGTGCTGCTCGGCCTTGGCACCGTGGGTTCGCACGGCCGGAAGACCGTCGCCGAGTTCGGCAATCCCGAGCGCTGCGCGGCGGAATTCGGCAAGCTCAAGGCGGCCTGGCACGCTCCGCTCGCGTCGCTCCAGGTCAGGACGCCCGACCCGGAGTTCGACCACATGGTCAATGTGTGGAACGCCTACAACGCGCTCATCACCTACGCGTGGTCGCGCTCCGCCTCGCTCATCTACAATGGCGAGCGCGACGGCCTCGGCTTCCGCGACACCGTGCAGGACGTGCTCGGCGCCATCCCGCTCCTGCGCGAAGGCGTGAAGCCGCGCCTGGAACTCATGCTCACCGGCCAGCTGGCCAACGGCGGCGCCATCCCGGTGATCAAGCCCTTCTCGCACAAGCCCGGCAGCGAGAAGCCGCCGCGCGACGAGGAGTTCCGCAGCGACGACTGCCTGTGGTTCTTCAACACCGTGCCCGCCTACGTGGCCGAGACCGGCGACCTCGACTTCTACCGGAAAGTGCTGCCCTACGCCGACCGGGGTGAAGCGACCGTGCTCGGACATCTGCGCCGCGCCCTCGAATTCAACCTCGAGCGCACCGGCCGCAACGGCCTGCCCTGCGGGCTCGCCGCCGACTGGAATGACTGCATCAAGCTCGGCTACAAGGGGGAAAGCGTGTTCGTGGCCTTCCAGGTCCGCCTCGGCCTCGACGTCTACGCTGGCATCGCGGAGAAACTCGGCCAGCCCGCGGAGGCCGCGTGGGCCCGCGCCGAGTTGCGGCAACTCGATGCGAACATCCAGAAGGTGTGCTGGGACGGCGAATGGTTCATCTGGGCCATCGGTCAGGACGGCACGATCTACGGGACCAAGAACTTTCCCGAGGGCCAGGTCTACATGAACACGCAGGTGTGGGCCGTGATCAGCGGGGCGGCCACGCCGGCGCAGGCCCAACGCGCCCTGCAAACGATGAAGGAACGCCTGGCCACGCCCTACGGCGTCATGCTCTGCGCGCCGCCCTTCATCAAGGCCAACCCTGACATCATGAAGGCCACGCTGTTCAACGCGGGCATCAAGGAGAACGCCGGCATCTTCTCGCACACGCAGAGCTGGGGCGTCATCGCCGAGGTGTTGCAGGGCAACGGCGACCAGGCCCACGCCTATTACCGCGCGTTCATGCCCTCGGCCTACAACGACCGAGCCGAGGTGCGCCAGATCGAACCCTACGTCCACTGCCAGACCACCTACTCGCGCTACAACCGCAACGAAGGCGCGGCGCGCACGCCGTGGCTCTCGGGCACCGCGTCATGGGCGTACTACGCCGCCACGCACTGGATTCTCGGCGTGCGCCCGGAGATCGAGGGTCTGCGCATCGATCCCTGTATTCCGAAGAGCTGGCCGGGCTTCAAAATGGTGCGCCATTTTCGCGGCAGGACCGTGCGCATCGAGGTGAAGAATCCCACCGCTGTGAACCGCGGCGTCAAATCGCTCACGGTCGACGGCCGATCCGTTCAGGGCAACGTCGTCCCCGCCGACCGGCTCCGGGACGGCGCGAAGATCGTCGCCACGCTCGGCTGAAGTTGCCGCCGGCGGCGGCCGTGATCGGCCGGCTCCGGTGGCGAAGCCGAACAAACGCAGTCTCATTCTTCCCAGACAGCGACGCCGGCGGTGGGAACGTCGCGAATCAGGCGGGTCTCCATGCCGCCGCCGTGCGAGTCCACGCCGATGCGGTCACGTCGCCACGGGCCGCGAGGCACCACGCGAACCACAGGAGGGCGCAATGCAGCAGGCGCATCAGGGGTGTGGCTCTTTTTCAGAAATCTGCGCTCAAGCCGGTTTTTCCCCCGGCGACGGGAGCGGGCAACCGGCCGTGAAGTTTCGCCAGTTCGCGGAGGTAGCCCGCCGTGCTGCCGAACAGGCGGTCGAACTGCGGCGTGTGATAACGCCACTGCCAGTTGCCGCCGGGCCGGCCCGGCGTGTTGAAGCGCCCCTCGGAACCGAGGCTGAGCAGGTCCTGCAGAGGGATGACGGCGAGCCGGCTCACCGCGGCGTAGGCGGTGCGGACAAAGTCCCAGCCGACCTCTGCGCCGCTCACGCGCAAATAGCGGCGGACGTGATCGCGTGTCTTCTCGCCGGTCGCCGCGTACCAGCCGAGGCTCGTGTCGTTGTCATGCGTGCCGGGATAAACGACGCCGTTGGCCTCGAGATTGTGCGGGAGATAGAGATTGGTGCTCTTGCCGCCGAACGCGAACTGCAGGATGGCCATGCCGGGCAATCCGGTGTCGCGCCGGAGCTCCCGCGCGGCTTTGGACAGCTCCCCGAGGTCCTCGGCGATGATTCTCGCGCCCGGATGGGCGCGCCGGACCGACGCGAAGAACGCCAGGCCCGGGCCGGGGCGCCATTCGCCCTTGCGCGCGTTGGGGGCAGGCCAGGGTATGCGCCAGTAGTCGGCCAGGCCGCGGAAGTGGTCGATGCGCACGACATCATAGAGATCGAACGCGGCGCGCAGGCGGTCGCGCCACCAGGCGTAGTCGTCCGCCGCGTGCACGTTCCAACGGTAGAGTGGATTGCCCCACAGCTGGCCGTCGGCGGAAAAATAGTCGGGCGGCACGCCGGCGACGGCGAGCGGCTGGCCGGTGGCTTCATTGATCTCGAAGCGGTGCGGCGCGGACCACACGTCGGCGCTGTCCATCGCCACGAAAATCGGGATGTCGCCGATGATGCCCACGCCGCGTTTCGCCGCCGCCGCCCGCACGCGGCGCCACTGCCCGAAGAAAAGGTACTGGGAAAACGCGTGCGCCTCGATCGCGGCGTCGAGCTGGCTGCGGAGCTTCGATTTCTGCGCTTTCGCCCAGATGCGCGCCTCGGCCGGCCACTCCCACCAGGGCCGGCCTTCGTAGTGGTCCTTCAGGGCCCGGAAAAACGCATAGGGCTCGAGCCAGGCGGCGTTCGCCTGCTTGAAGGACTCGAACACTCCGTAGGGCAGCGTGCCGCGACTGGCGCGGAAGTTCTCATAGGCACGGCTGAACAAGGGCCACACGAGGCGGTAGAGCGCGCCGTAATCGACCCGATCGGCGTTCAGGAAGACCAGCGGGCCGAGCGCATCCTGCGGGAGCAGACCGCAGCGCGTGAGCTCAAGCAGGTTGATCAGATAAGGGTTGCCCGCGAACGCGGAGAAACACTGGTAGGGCGAGTCGCCGTAGCTGGTCGGGCCCAGCGGACAGAGCTGCCAGTATTGGCAGCCGGCGACCTCCAGGAATTCGAGGAAACGATCCAGGTGCTCGTCGAAGGTGCCGATGCCAAAGTCGCCGGGCAGGCTGGTCGGGTGCAGCAGCACGCCCGCGGCGCGCGTGGTGAGCCAGTGGAAGAGCGGGGCGGAGGCGGGCTTTGTGAGGACGACGGGGTCGGTCATTCAGGTTGCCGTGAGGAAAGCGGAACACGGGCCGGAAGGAAAGCCTGCAAGCGCAGAACGGAAACAAAGACCGAGCCGACAGGATCACGCCAAGTGATACTGAGGGAAATGCGCTCGGGCGCTCATCCTCCCGATAGCGTCCCTACTCGACCGTCACCGTGCGCTTGGCGCCTTTGAGCACAAACGCATGTTCTTTCGCGCCGCAGATCACCACCAGCTCCAGCGGTCCGTCAGCCTCCACCGTGATCACGGCCGGTGCATCGGCCGAAGATCGGGCTTCACATACCGCCGAAGCGGTGGTCCCGCCCACCTGGAGACGCTCGATACCGTGGCGGTCGGTGCGCGTCAGCCGCCACACCAGGCGATGCCGTACGCCATCGCCCCGGAAGCCCAGGATATTCTCGATCAACAAGGCGATGGGGCCATCGCCAGTCCAGCCGACGAAATCAGCCTTGGCCGGGCGGCCGGGCCGAAGCGGCAGCTCCGGCGCATAGTTCTCCCACACCGTGCCGGTGCGCTTGAATACGTCGCTGATGGCGGTGAGATACCGGTCGGTGGCCTGCGTGGCGAAGGCCTCAAATCCGCAGCGCTCCAGCCCCTTGATGATCGCCATGTTGGTCGGCGCCCATACGGCGCCCAGCCAGTAGCCGCCGTCGCCCCCGTAATGCGGGTCATCCGCGGCGAGGGATGGGAACACAAACGGCCGCCAGAACTCCTGTTCATTCCGGAGATGGGACAGGAGCCGAGCCGCCTGTTCCTTGCTGGCGACGCCGGCGAGTAGCGGCCAGAACCCGGCTACAGTCTTCACCCGGAGCTGACGGCCATCGTTGTCGACATCGTAGTAAAACCCGTCCGTTTCGCTCCAGCACCACCGGTTGATGCGCTCGCCGATGGTCCGGGCCTCGGCGCGAAATCCCGCCGCTTTTTGCGGCAACGCCAGCTCGTCACAGATCGTGGCGAGGTTCTCATACTGGATCACCATCTGGCACGACATGTCCACCCAGCCGTTGCCGCTGCGCGGGGAGTTGTCCATGCCGGAACCGAGCGGAGTATTCCAATAAAGGTGATGCACTGATCCGCCCGCCCGCCGGCCGTGGTCGAGCCAGTCGGCGCCGCTGGCGTCGTCCGGGTTGCCATCCCGGCCCAGCCATTCGACGTATCTTTCGAGCACCGGCAGCACGGCGGCAAAGCGCGATTTGTCGCCGGTGAGCTTGAACGACTCGACCTCCGCCCAGCTGAACAGCGGCGGATTGATCGTGTTCGCCGGGCCGCCGTAGCCCACCTCCGATCCATCGATCCGGCGCAGTTCCCGAGTGATATAGCCGTTGGATCGCTGCCGGCAGTAAAAGTTGTCCAGCGACTGGACCGCCGGAAACACGCTGTGCCCGTAACGGGCAAACATCACCATGAAGATGGTGTCCCACTGGAAGATGTTTTCACTGAAGGAGGCATCGAGCCAGTTGGAGACCAGCGGGGAGCCGGCCGGCGGGGTCATCAGGTGGCTGAATCCGAGTTCCCAGCACTTCCAGTACATCTCCACCAGGTCCGGCCGGCTGGCCAGGATGGGGATTGGTAGCTGGCGCCGCGATGCGGCAAAAGCCGGCAGCGGTTCCGGAACGTACTTCTTCTTCGCGAAGTAAATCCCCCACCCGGGCTCCGCCACGGGTAAGACCGCCGACTCCCCACCCGCAGCGGTCACAATCGGGCAAACGGACAACATGGCATCAACCGCCACCGCCAACCCGACTGCAGTCGAAGGGAAGAGACTCTTGATGGACGTCAGGGTTATCACCGGGAATCGCATGACGGATTGGCGCGCACGGGTCAACTTGGACCGGGTCATCGGAACCGCGACCAATTCTTGGGGTTGAACGCACGGATGATCGCGGCGAAGGACGGCTTGGGAGGGCGCGCCTCATCAAACACGCCCCAATGTTTTTCCACGACATTCGGAGGCGTGGCGCGCCCACCGCCTTCCCAGCCCTCGTCAAACGCCTCGAACAGCAGGGTCACGACTTCGCGGCGGTTCACCCATTGGGAGTGCTGCCGTAGGCAATTCTCCTGCGCGATGACCGACACCTCGCCCTTCATCAACGCCCCCTCCTCCCCGGGCGCCTGCCCCGGCCGGAAGGGGCTGAAGCAAACGCCGTTGTCGATCCACTGACCGTCCAATTCGGGCTGCAGGGGCCGGCGTCCACCGGGTAGGGACTCCTCGCCGCGGAGCGCCCGGGCGGGAATGGTCAACAGCGCGACCAGCGCCAAGAGGACTCTCAGGACGGGGGAGGGAGCGGAGGTCTCATGGAAAACGAGGCGCGGGCCCGCGCCGGCGGTCGTGGGCGGATGCATCGGAATGGTTGGTGTCTTCAAGGTTTGCCGGACCATCACCCGCCCGAAGTTCAGCGAATCGCGCCGACGTGGGTCTGGATGGCGTGGGCCGGGATGCGGCAGGATACGGACTCGCCCGCCACGGAAAGCGCATAATCGACGGGGCCGTCGGTCGTGTTCAACACGACGACTACCACCGCGCCGTCGGGATTGGCGAACGCTACCGATTGGAGTGCAGTCGGGCCCCCGCTCGAGGCAATGCGGTGCGCGCCGGGTTGGACGAAGCGGCTGAAGTGCGCGATGTAGTAGAATGACGGGCCGTAGCGCACCGCCTTGGTATTGGTGTCAACGATGACCGGGGCGTCGCAGAAATTGCCGACGTGGTTCGGTCCGCCGCGCTGGTCCAGCACGATGTTCCAATCCAGAAAACCGCAGACCCAATTCTTGAAATCCCCCATCATCTGGGTCGCGTAACTCTCCCCGTGCTCCCAGATTCCGAGTGCGCGGCCGCCTTCCCAGCAACCTTCGGTGAAGAGAATGTGTTTGTCCGGAAAGGTGGCGTGCACCCGGGAGGAGGCGACGAAGTCGTCGCTCACGTACCAATGAACGCCCAGCCCCCAAAGGTAGCGGGCGCAGGCGGGGTCGCCGAGGACGGCCGCGGCGCGCGCCTCGATGCGGTCGCGGTTGTGGTCCCAAGCCAGAAGCTTGATCCCCGCGAGATCCGCTCCGGTCAGCGCGGGCCCGAGGTGGTCGCGCACGAAGTCGCGCTCCTGTTCGGGCGTGTAGAGGCACGACTCCCACGTTTGGTGCGCCTCGGGCTCGTTCTGCACGGTGAAGGCCCAGACGGGGATTTTCTCCTCGTCCCGCATGGCCTGAGCGAAGCGCACGAAGTAATTGGCCCAGGCGGGGGCGTATTCGCCGCGCAGCGCGCCACCATCATCCATCCGGTTGTTGGTCTTCATCCAGGCGGGAGGACTCCACGGCGAGACCAGCAGCTTGAAGTTGTCCGCGCCGGCGGCCTTTTGAGCGGCGTGCAGCAGCGGCAGCACCCAGCGGCGCAGCGGCGCCAGCGTGAAATCGTGCAGGTCGTAGTCCCCGGGTGTTTCATCGAGCGCCCAGAGGTGCAGCGAGAAGTCGCACGAGTTCAAGTGCGTGCGGGCGAGCGTATAGCCGATGCCCTCCCTGGGATCATAGTAGCGGCGGATGATCTCGTCGCGCTGCGCCGCCGGGAGCTGGGCGAGGACCCAGGCGGAGGATTCGGTCAGCGCGCCGCCGAAGCCGACCATCTCCTGATAGCGTTCGTTCGGATCACAAGTGATGGCGGCCGCCGGCGTGCTACCGGCCGGCGGCAGGGGCAGCAAGGTCAGGCGGTGACCGTTGTCGCGGGCCGTCTCGATCAACGACCAGACGCGGCCAGTGGTTGGGGCGGGAGCGCTGGAGAGCATCAGGGGGGCGAGCAAGAGAAGACTCGCAGTGGAAATCCGCAGTGGGGCGTTGCGCATAGGCGGTTCATTCGATGGTTCACGCGGCGGCCGCGTTCGATCGTTTTGACGCGAGCCTCGCTGAAAGGATAGAAGAAAATGGCCACCCCGCCCGGCAGCTCAAAGACGCAACTACCTCACGGAACTGCACCGGGCCATCGCCGACGGTGTGCCGGTGCGCGGTTACTTCGTCTGGTCTTTTCTGGGCAACTTCGAGTGGCGCGACGGTTACACCCACCGCTTCGGAATCTGCCACACGGATTTCGCGACGCAACGCCGCACGCCCAAGCTCAGTGCCCGATGCTACTCCACCGTCATTCGGGATAACCGTCTCGCCTGACCACCGGCGGTTTCACCAGCCCGCGGCCTGGCCGTCCTTGCGGCCCTCGCTCGCGCCGATGTAGGTATGGTTCTTCGCGTCCCACTCGATCGCCTGGTAGCCCCCGAAGCCGCCGAGATCGGTGCGAATGTCGTGGCCGCGGCGCTTGAGCTCGGCCACGACATCCCACGGGATGCCGCTCTCAAGGTAGACCCAGCCGCCGTCCATCATCTTCGGATGATCGTAGTCGGTCGAGCCGTCATGCTGCCAGCGCGCGGCGTCCCCCGCCTCCTGCAGGTTGAGGCCGTAGTCGATGAGATTGACGAGAATCTGCACGTGCCCCTGCGGCTGCATCGCGCCGCCCATCACGCCGAAGGCAAGCCAGGGCTGGCCACCCTTCATGACGAACGCCGGAATGATCGTGTGGAAGGGCCGCTTGCCGGGCGCGTAAACGTTGGCATGGCCGGGCTCCATGGTGAAGATCTCGCCGCGGTCCTGGAAGCCGAAGCCGAGCCCCGGCACCACGATGCCGCTGCCCATGCCGCGATAGTTGCTCTGGATGAGTGACACCATGTTGCCTTCGGCGTCAGCGGTGCACAGGTAGATCGTGTCGCCGTCGTTCACCGGCGGATGGCCGGCGTCGTACGTCCGGGCGGCCCGCTGCAGGTCGATGAGCTTGCGGCGTTCGGCGGCATACTCCTTCGAGATGAGCCATTTGACCGGCAACCGGGCGAAAGCCGGGTCGGCGTAGAACTTCGCGCGGTCCTCGAACACAAGCTTCTTGGCCTCGATCATCACGTGCAGCGCGTCGGCGCTCTGGAAGCCCATCGCGCGCAGGTCGAAGCCTTCGAGAATGTTGAGCATCTGGAGCGCGGCGATGCCCTGGCCGTTCGGCGGCAGTTCAAAGACATCGTAACCGCGATAGCTCGTGGCGAGCGGCTCCACCCACGTCGAGGTGTGCTGCTCGAAGTCGGCCTTGCGGAGCCAGCCCCCGTTGGCGCGCATGAAGGCGTCAATCTGGTCGGCGATCTCCCCGCGGTAGAACACGGCGCGGCCTTGGTCGGCGAGGAGCTGGTAGGTGTGGGCCAACGCCGAATTCTGAAAGATCTCGCCCTTCCGCGGCACGCGCCCGCCGGGGGCGAAGGTGTCGGCGAACGCCCCCGGCAGATGCTGGTTGCGCAGGATCGCCACGTTGCGCTCCCAGTAATACGCGATGAGCTCGCTGAGCGGAAAACCCTCCTGCGCATAGCGGATTGCGGGGGCGAGCACCCGTGACATCGGCAGCCTGCCAAACTTCGCGTGCAGTTCGAACCAGCCGTCGACCGCGCCCGGCACGCTGATCGGCAGCATGCCGTCTGGCGGAATGGCGGTGCGGTGCAGCTTCGCGAGCTCGGCCTTCATCTGGTCGTAGCTGAGACCGAGCGGCGCGCGGCCGGAGGCGTTGAGCCCGTAGAGCTGGCGCGATTTCGCATCCCACACGATCGCGAACAGGTCGCCACCGACCCCGCTGCTCACCGGCTCCATCAGGCCGAGCGCGGCATTGGCCGCGATGGCGGCGTCCACGGCGGAGCCCCCGGCTTTGAGGATGTCGAGCCCGACCTGCGTCGCGAGCGGCTGGCTCGTGCACACCATGCCGTGCTGCGCGATGACTTCGGAACGTGTGGCAAACGATCTGCCCGTGATGCGGTCCACTTGGGCCACCGTAACGGTGGCAGGTAAAAACGCGAATACGGTGCAGAGGCCATGGCGCGCGAGGTGCATGTGCGCACGCTACGCACCGCCGGCCGGCGGTCAACGCGTCCAGTCCGGCCGGCGTCGGGCGAGACCGATCCGACCGCCACGATACCGCGCGCCCTCATTTGCCTTTTGCCCGCAGCGGACAACGTTGAGCGCGGATGCTCACCACCCTGCTCCAGCTGGTCCTGCCCCGTTCGCCCGCCGGCTACGAACGGGCGTTCATTCATGATGTGCAGGTCAAGGAGACCATGGCGCGAAATCCATGGGTTGAGCGGCTCATCCTCGCCGGCTGGCTCCTCATCGTCGTCAAGTGCTTCGTCGTGATCTGGGCCATCCGCCATTGGGCCGTGCCGTTCCATCCTTACTGGATCATCGTGCCGACGATCCTGATGGCCGCGCTCGGCACCGCCCTCTATTACTGGCGGGAGTGACGGCGATCGGGGATTTTCGATCGCCGCTTTTTGATTTGAAGTCGCCCCAGCGCCGTGCGGCGTTTAATCGTCCACCGCGAATCAGAATTCCAAGATGCCCTCCGTTCCCGGTCTCCGCAGTCCCTACGTCAAGGTCGCCCGGCTCGTCTACTTCGGCCGCATGCTCGACAAGATCCGCCTGCACGCCGCCGGACAACTTCCGGCCGACTACCAGGCCAATCTCGGCGACAGCCGGCCGAACCTCTTCGACAGCCGGTGCTGCCGCTTCCTCGGCGTGAGTTACGCCGGGCTTTCCGCGCGCACGCTGCAGGGCGGGACCGACGAGGAAGTCCTCGCCTGGTGCCACGCCAACGGCACGCCCCGCACCGACGACGAATGCAACACCCGGAATCGTTTCATGATGAAGATCGGATGGCGCGATGACCGTTCCGCCGCGCTGCAGGATCGCATCCGGGAATACGGCCTCGCGGGCAAACCCATCGAGACGTTCTTCGACCTGATCGATTACGACGAGGGACGCGATCCGGTGGCCGCCAAGGCGTGGCTCTGGTGAGCCGCCCGGTCAGCGGCGCCGTATAGCGCAGCGCATGAACATCGTCTTGATGGGTGTGGCCGGTTCCGGCAAAACCACCGTCGGTGAAAAACTCGCCGCCCGGCTCGGCGGCGGCTGGCGGTTCTCCGATGCCGATCAATTTCATGCCGCGGCCAGCATTGAAAAGATGAACCGCGGCATCCCGCTCGATGACGCCGACCGGGCCCCGTGGCTCGCCGCCCTCCGCGCGCACCTTGACGCCTGCGCCGCCCGCAGCCAGCAGGTGATTCTCGCCTGCTCCGCCCTGAAGGAGGCTTACCGCCGCCAACTCGCCGGCACCGCGGGCTCCACGCGCTTGGTTTACCTCAAAGGCGACTTCGACACCATCCGCGCGCGCCTGCGCGCCCGTCAAGGCCACTACCTGAAAGAAACGATGCTGCGCAGTCAGTTCGATACGCTCGAAGAGCCCGCGCCGGATGCCGCGCTCGTGGTCGACGCCGCCCTGCCGCCCGATGAGATCGTCGCACAGATTCTCCGGGAGTTTGTCCTTTAGCGGGTTTTGGATTGTCATCCTGAGCGAAGCGAAGGATCCAGTCTGATCCCGCATTCGGTTGTGATGCCGGATTCTTCGCTTCGCTCAGAATGACCCGCCGAAGTTAAATCTCCGCCGTCCGCATTTCTGCCATCGTCATCATGCGCCCCGCCCTAACCATCCGCATCCGCCTGCTGGCCAGCGTGCTGAGCCTCCTGCTGCTCGTCGTGATTCTCGCGGGCGGCGGATTCTGGTGGCTCATGCGCCGCAGCCTGCCGCCGCTTGACGGCGAGGTAACGCTGTCCGGTCTTTCCGCTCCGGTCACGGTTGAGCGCGACGCCCTCGGCGTGCCGACGATCCGCGGAGCCACGCGGGCCGACGTCGCCCGCGCGCTCGGCTACCTGCACGCGCAGGACCGGTTTTTCCAGATGGACCTGTTGCGGCGCCGCCCTGCGGGCGAGCTGTCCGAGTTGTTCGGCCAGTCGACGGTGTCATTTGACCGCGCCATGCGGGTGCACGGATTCCGCGCGCTGGCGCGCAAGGCGCTGGCGTTGCTGCCGTCCGAGCAGCGCGCCCTAGTCGACGCCTACGCAGCGGGCGTGAACGCCGACCTCGCCGCATTGCGGGCCCGGCCCTTCGAGTATTACGTGCTGCGCGTGCGGCCGCAGCCCTGGCTGGCCGAAGACACCATGCTGGTCGGCTATGCCATGGTCCTCGATCTGCAGGACGTCGAAGACAAGTACGAGCGCATGCTCGCCGCGATCCAGGGCAGCTATGGCCGCGCCATGCTCGATCTCCTCGCGCCGCGCGGCACCGAATTCGATGCGCCGCTCGATGGCAGCACCTATCCGCGACTGCTGCTCCCGGGGCCTGACATCATTGATCTGCGCAAGCGGAAACTCGAAGCCGCCGTCACACGGCAGGGCGCGCGCCTGGCCCTGCTGCCACCGGCGGCGGGCGAATTCGCTCCCGGCTCCAATGCCTTTGCCCTCGCGGGCAGCCGCACCGCCAACGGCTCTGCCATGCTGGCAAACGACATGCACCTCAGCCTCCGGGTGCCCAATATCTGGTACCGGGCCTCGCTGATCTGGAGCGATGACGTTTCCAGTCCCAAGTCCCAAGTCTCCAAGGTCGATGTTCCCACCCGGAACGCAGAACTCAAAACCCCGAACCGGGACCCGCTGTCGCCGCGCCGCGTCACCGGCGTGACGATTCCCGGTGTTCCCCTCGTCATCGCCGGCAGCAACGGCCGCATCGCGTGGGGCTTCACCAACAGTTTCGCTGACACGGCCGACATTGTGATGGTCGAACCGAGCAGCATCGACTCGCTGCTCTACAAGAACGGCAACGATCTCCTCGAAATGGAGGAGCGCCACGAAACGATCCGCGTCAAGGGTGGCGATCCCGTCGAGGCGGTCGCGCGCTGGACCATCTGGGGGCCGGCCATCGGCGCCGGCGAGCACGGCCGCGCGCTGGCACTGCGTTGGGTGTTCCATGATCCCGTCGCGTTCAACCTCAACCTGATGGCGCTCGAGACCGCCCCCGATGTGCCCACGGCGCTGGCGTTGGCCCCCGGCTTCGGGCTGCCCACGCAAAACCTGCTGGTGGCTGACCACGCCGGCGCCATTGGCTGGACCATCGCCGGGCGCCTGCCGCGCCGCGTGGGCTACGACGGCCGCCTGCCTTCCGTCTGGTCCTACGGCGACCGCCGCTGGGACGGGTACCTGCCGGCCGACGAGTATCCGCGCATCATCGCCCCCGCGTCGGGCCAGCTCTGGTCGGCCAACAACCGTCCCGTCGGCGGCGTGGACGGCGCCAAACTCGGCGATGGCGGCTATGCTGCCGCCGCCCGCGCGCGCCAGATCCGGGACGACCTCACCGCCATCACTGCTCCGGCCACGCCGCGCAACCTGCTCGCCGTGCAACTCGACGACCGCGCCCGGTTCCTCGAACGCTGGCAAAAACTGCTCCTGGGCACCCTCCCGCCCGAGGTCACCGCCGCGAAGAAGGGCCGGACCGAATTGCGCCGCCTCGCGGAACAATGGAACGGCCACGCCGCGATCGACTCCGCGGCCTATTACCTGGTGCGCCGCTGGCGCGATTTCGTCGCTGACCGCGCGCTCGGGCCGATCTGCGCGCCGTGCGCCGAGAATTACGACGCTTTCGACTTCCGCCAGCTCAACTACGAGGAGCCATTGTGGCGGCTCGTGCAGGAACGGCCGCCCCATCTGCTCGCGGCCGATTACCTGACCTGGGATGACCTGCTCCTTGCCGCGGTTGACGACGTATTGCGCTGGGCGGACCGGCAGGACCGACCGCTCGCGCGGCTCACCTGGGGCTCGCGCAACACCGCCCGCATTCAGCATCCCTTCAGCCGTCTTCTTCCCCCGCCCCTCGCCGGGCTGCTTGACATGCCGGCCGAGCCGCTGCCCGGCGACGACAACATGCCGCGCGTGCAAAGCCCGTCGTTTGGCGCTTCCGAGCGTTTCGTCGTGTCCCCCGGCCACGAGGAGGAGGGTCTCTTCCAGATGCCGGGTGGCCAGAGCGGCAACCCGCTCTCGCCGTTCTACCGCGCGGGCCACGCGGCGTGGGCGCAGGGCGCACCCACGCCCTTCCTGCCCGGACCGACGCGACACACGTTACGGCTGCAGCCGTAAATCGACCGCGAACGCATGGCGGTTCTCACCCGCCCGGTGGGAGCGCGGGCAGTCCGCCCCCTCCGAGCCAGGCTCGCACCGCCAGCCCGCGCCGCTTCACGAGCGCCAGCGAAACCGGAGGTGTCGGAGGCCCCACCAGGTCATCTTGAGCAGCTGCCAGCCGTGGCGGAAGCGGGAGATGTTCGTCGCGCCATAAGTGCGGTCCCGGTACCGCACCGGCACGTCGCGAATGCGCAGATCGAGCAGCGCGGCACCGAAAAGGAGGTTGAAATCCCCGAAGGGATCAAACTCGCCCAGTGACGCGATGCGCCGCACCAGCCGCTCGTAATCGGAATGCAGCAGCAGCTTGGTGCCGCAGAGACTGTCTTTCAGCGGCTGGCCCAGCACGTAACTGAGCGCGAGGGAGAAGAATTTGTTGCCGACCAGATTGAGAAAACGCATCGCGCGCTTTTCGATCGGATAGACGAGCCGGCTGCCATTCACGAACTCGGCTGTGCCGGAGGCGAGCGCCGCAAAAAACTTCGGGAGATCCTCCGGCGGCGCGGTGAGATCGGCGTCCTGAATCACCAGGACGTCACCCCGGGCGGCGGCCAAGCCGGTGCGCACCGCGTCCCATTTGCCCGCGCCCGGCTGCTGGAGCGCGCGGACCAGGTGCGGACCGCGGTAGGCGGCAATTTCCCGCTGGATGGTTTCCCACGTGTTGTCGGCACTGTGCCCCTCGACGAAAATCACCTCGGTCCGACGGCCCAGCCCCGGAATGCGTTCCAGCGCGGCGCGGATGTTGCCCGCCTCGTTGCGCGCGGGCACCACCACCGAGCAGCCGATGTCGCCGGAGAGGACGGGCGGCCGGCGTGGCCGCGCGGTGATCGCGACCGTGATACCCAGATGCCGGATGGCCGGCAGTTTCACCAGCACGTCGTTGAGCAGCGGTGACAGCACCGGCACCTCGAACGGCAGGAGCTGCAGGCGCTCAAAACAGACAACCTCCCATCCGGCCAGTTCGAGGAGATTGAAAAGATCGTCGTGCGAGAGCCAGTTGCTGGGCGGCTGCGGACTGGCCAGGCCGGCGCTGACGGCCAACCGCAGGGGCAACAGCCACAGAGTGTTGATCGTCGTGAGATGCAGGCGCGTGCGCGGATGGACGGCAGCGTGGAGACGGTGGAGCGCCGCCTGGATGTCGGGAAGATAGCCCGTGAGGTAATCGAGGACGATGTGGTCGAAGGGCTCCCCGATGTCGCAGGATTCAATGTCCGCCTGGCGAAACTCGAGCGCCGGGTCGGCGCCGTGCTGCGCGAGCGCCCGGGCGATCATCCGCGAGCTGAAATCCAGGCCCAGTCCGCGGGCCGGCTTGAGCCCGGCGATCAGATCACCCGCGCCGCAGCCCCACTCGAGCACCCGGCTGCCCTCCGGAATGTGGTGCCGGAAATACCGCAGCAGCTGCGCATGAAATCCCTGCTGGGCACGGCGCGGTCCGTCATCATGGCCAGCGACCCAGTCAAAGTGCTCACGCAGCGTCAGCTCGGAAGGGTAGATCGGCATGGAACGGACATCGGGCGGGTCGAAAGCAATTTCGCCCTGAGGGCACAGCTAAGCGGCCGCTCTGCCGCGACGCCAGTGGTTTCTGCCGGTCCGTCCGCCTTTGCCAGGCCGAAAGGTCGCCGCGGTGTCAGCCCTGAAACGCCGGGGCGCGCACGCCGCCCACTCCAGGTTTCACTTTGAAGAGACCGCCGGCCAGCGGTTGCAGGGCGAGTTGCGCGTCAAAGAGACCGTTGCGGGCGGAGGTGAGGTAGAGCGTGTCAAGGTCCGGCCCGCCGAAAGCGCAGGAGGTCACGCGGCCCACCGGCAGACGGATGGTCTGCAGGAGCCGGCCCGTGCGGGGATTCCATCGGGTCACCCGCCAGCCTTCCCACATCGCCACCCAGAGCATGCCCTCAGCGTCGAGGGTCGAGCCGTCGGGCCGGCCGATGCCCGGCGGAACGGTGATGATGGTGCGGCGGTTGGCGATGGCGCCGGTCGCGTCGTCGTAATCGAACGCATCGACGCGCAGCAGGGGCGTGTCGATGTAGTACAGCGTGCGCCGATCGAGGCTCCACGCGATGCCGTTGGAAGTGCCCACGTCATGGAGCATGACGTGCATCAAGCCATCGGCGTCGAGGCGGTAGAGTTTCCCCAACGGCCTCGGCCCTTTGCGCAGGGCCATTGTGCCTGCCCAAAAACGTCCCGCCGGATCGCATTTGCCATCGTTGAAGCGCGTGGCCGCGGAATCGTGTTCCGGCGGACGCGGCCGCAGCGCGACGCGCCCGGTCGCGAGGTCGAGACTGGCGAAGCCCTCCTGGAGCGCCAGCATCAGGCCGCCGCGCGCGCGCGGCACCACCGTGCCGACTTTCTGGCCAACGTCGCAGGCGCGGTTCTTTCCGGTGACCGGATCGTAGGTGAAGACGCGTTGCCCGTCGATGTCGATCCAATGGAGGCGCTGCAGCGCGTCGTTCCAGATCGCGCCTTCGCCGAGCAGGGCCCTGGCGTCGAGCACCAGATCAAGATCAGAGGCGCCGGCCATGGCAACCCGGGCGCGGGGCGGCCCTATTCCGCGCCACCCTTCGTCGCCGGCGGGCGGCGCGCCGGCTTCCGGGCCGCGCCGGTGTCACCTGCCTTTTCGGCAAACTTCGAAACCTTGGCGTTCAGCCACACCTCGCCGCTGGCGTTCCGGTTGAGCCAGAAGATCTCTCCGGCGTGCTCGGCAAACGTCGGCTTTTCGCGGGCTTTCGCGGGCACTTTCATGCCGGCGCCGATGAGCGCCGCCAGCAGTTCCTCGGTGCTCTTGCCCAGTTGCGCCGCGATGCGCCCCAGCGCGGCGGCCACGCCGCCGCGCCTGGTCTCCTTGAGCAAGAGACGCACGGCGGCGAGCGGTGAAACCGACGATGCCGCAGCGGGCAGCGTTCGCGCTTCAGCGTCCGGCGCGGTCGCGGCTGGTTCGAGCGGGAGTTCGTCCGGCGGTGCGGCGGGCGTCCGGTCCGTTTGCGACTTGTCGCCCTCCCGTTTCTCCCGGGCGTTGATCCAAATCTGGCCGTTCTTGTCCTCGTTGAGCCAATAGACAAATCCACTGATCTCCACGAAAACCGGCTTACCGTCTGCCTGCGGGGGTGGCACAAGGCCGAGTGCGCCGAAGGCCGCCACCAGGGCCTGCGGTTCGGCCGACAATGCTCGCGCCAGATAACTGACGCTGCCCGACAGCCCCGCTCCGCGACGGTTGCGTCGCATCAATGGCCGCAACCGGTCGAGCAGCGCCGGACCCTCAGGCAGGGCGGTTTTGGATTGCGAATCGCGGCCACCGGATGGCTCGGAAGACTGCTCATCCGGCGCCTTCCTCTTTTTTTCCGGAATCCGTTTCCCGTCATCCGGCATTTCCTCCGCCGCCACTTTCCTTCCCTCCACTGGCTTGAACGCCCGCCGGGGGTTTTCCCGCGTGTTGATCCAGAGCTGGCCGCGATTGTTGACGTTCAGCCAGTAAAGATCGCCATCATACTCGAGGTAGGCGGGCTCGTCCTTCGCACCCGCCGGGATGGCGAAGCCGCACTCCTTGAGCGCCTCGATCAGATCAGCTTCGGTCTGCGCGAACTTCTTCGCCAGGTACCCGAGGCCCACCGCCATGCCGGGCCCTTTTTGGTTTCTGCGCATGTGCGGGCGGATCGCCTCGAAGAAGGTCGGCAGGTCTTCGTCGGGTTCGAATCGGTCGAACTCCTCCGCGCTCCCTGCCTCATCGTCTTCGGAGGCGCCGCGCAGCGGCCGGAGCGACTCTTCATGGGCGAGCAGCGATTCGCGGCGCTCCTCCGCCTCGGCGCGCAACGCTTGCGTGCTCGGCGCGTCGGCGGATCTTTCCTCCGGCGGCCCTGGAATGGTCGCGGACTTCATCGCGAGCGTACCCGGCGGCGGAGCCGTTTCCACGACCCAGTCGCGCATGACCGGCCGGCGGGCGAGGCCATGAAAGGCGAGCGGATTGTCCGGGCGGGTCTGAAAATGGATGATCTCCCACTCTTCCTTGCCGAGCTGATTCAGATGCTGCTCCAGCAACTGCGGCGAGGCGAAACCCAGCGCGCCGCTGGTGATGACCTTGTATTCCCAATTTGGCATAACGGGAGAAAAGAGCCCCACCCATTCCAGAACACCGGAGCAATGCGAGCTAAAAGTGGCGGCGCTCGCGCCTGCCGCCGCCAGGAGTTGGCCGCTGCGCGGAGGCCGGTCGGGCGGCCAGCGCCGCCGCCCTGAAGAACCGGTGATTCACCGGCCGGCGCTGCTCCGGAGTGAGCGGCGGAAGATCGGGCAGCGCGTCCGCCTTGGTCGCGCCCAGCCGCGTCCGGCAAAGGGTGCGAAATTCATCCCAGCGGACGGCGAGCGCCGCCGTTCCCGGAAGCGGGGTCCGGGCGTGCAAAGTCTCCAGGGCGGGCGCGTTCACCACCAACCGCAGCAGGCTGCGCCATTCGGTGAGCAGCCGATCGATGTCCCCGCGGCCGGCGAATTCACTGGCGGCGGCCAGCTCGCCCCGGCGCGCTTTCTGTTCAATCAACGCGCGCACGACTTCTTCCGCACCGAAACCGTACTGCGGCGGGAGCCCGTGGTCCAGCCAGCCCTCGACCGTGAACCGCCGATAGGTCTGCTCGCACACGCGCGCCAGGCGGCCGAGTGTCCGCGGATTCGTGCCGGCGAAACGGTCCCCCGCAAAGAGGTTGGCGCAATCAAACACGAGATCGTCCAGCGGGTAGCGGGCGTCCTCGAGCGCCGCGGCCAGCGCGAGGCCCTCCGGGCCGAGGAAAAGCGAGGCAATCTCGCCCCGCGGCGTGAGGCGCAAGGCGCGATCAAGCAGGCCGAGTCTCTGCCATTGCCAGAGGAGCGTCGGCTGCGGACTGAGGGCGAGGCATTCCTCGCGCAGCGCACAGGTGCAGCAGGCCGGAAACGGGTTCTTCTGGCGCCGCACGTGGCGGGCGCGACCGGTGTCCGTGAGCTGGCCGCACGGCAGCGGGGCGCGATCCCGGTCGATCGTCATCTCAATCCCGAGGGTGAGCGGTTCGGTGGCAAAAAAGCGGTCCGCGGCCGCGCGCGCGACTTCGGCGGCCTCCCGGCCCGTCCGGAGCTGGCGCAACATGAAGGCCCACGGCAGGGGTGCGGCGCGTTTCAGCCGCAGCGACTGCGCGCGCCGCAACCGCGGCGCGCTCCCGCTGCACAGCACAAAGCCAGCTTCATCCAGGCCGCGCCGACCCGCGCGGCCGATCATCTGCAGCAGCTCGTGCGGCTCGATTTCATGCTCCAGCTGGTTGAACCAGTAACTGGATGCCGTGATGAGCACCGAGCGCAGCGAGAAATTGATGCCCGCACTCAGCCCCAGGGTCGCGACGACCGCGCGGAGCTGGCCGGCCTTGGCGAGCGGTTCGATCATTCCCGCACGTTGCGCATAAGTCAGGCCGCTGTGATGGTAGGCCACGCGCTGCTTCACCAGCTTCGCCAGCGCCGGGCCCAGCAGGTTCTCCTGCTCCGGGCTGAGCGCCAGCGGATCGGCCAGCGGAAGCTGGCGGGCGAATTGCCGGGCGAGGCGCTCCGCATCCTGCCGGTGCGGGGCAAACACCAACACCGGCCCGAGACCCTCACGCAGCGCGCCTGCCACGCGCCGGCTCCAGAATCCGTCGACGCTGCGCGGCAGGCCGTGGATGAGGTCGTCGACGTCGACCTCCTCCAGCGGCACGGGGCGTTCCCGGTGCTGGATGATTTCGACGTCGCGGCCGAGCCGGCGCAACCACGCGGCGACTTCCTCGGGATTGGCGACATTGCCGCTGAGCAGGAGGAGCTGCACGGACGACGGCAACGAGAGGATCACGCCTTCGTAGTGGTTGCCCCGATCCGGGTCAGCCAGCCACTGATATTCGTCCACCACCAGCAGGTGGAAAGCGGGACCTCGGCTCAAAGCGGGCTCGGCGGGGCGCGGCGATTCACCAGAACTCCCGGACCGCATCCCCTCCTCCTGGAAACTTCCTTGCACCGCCTCCAGCGTGGCCACGACGACCGGCGCGTCCGGCGCAATAGTCGCGTCGCCGGTCATGATTCCCACCTGCCAGCCGCGGGCCCGCCATTCCGCGAACTTGTCGTTGGCGAGGGCGCGGGTCGGCACGGTGTAAAGGGCGCGCCGGGCGAAGTTCGTCTGCTCCACCCAGCGCTCAAAAACATAAGTCTTCCCCGCCCCGGTCGGCGCATCGATGACCACATCGCGTCGGGCTTTGAGCGCCTGAATGGCTTCCGCCTGCCATCGATCCGGCAGCATCATTTTCTGCAGACCCTCAAGTGCCTCGATACGCACAACAGCGACCGTATGGTGCGATCACCAACCGTCAATCGTTCCGCTTTCAGCCACCTCATAAACACATTGACACGATCGTTTGAAACGTTTGTTTGCGTAGCTTATTCCCGTCGTGCTCATCGAATCTCATGCCACCCGAGAACGCATCCTGCGCGCCGCTGAGCGCCTCTTCGGCCAGCATGGATTCTCCGACGCATCTCTGCGCCAGATCACTGATGAAGCCGGAGTGAATCTGGCGGCCGTCAACTACCATTTGGGCTCGAAGGAAGAGCTGTACAGGCAGGTGTTGCTCAGGCGCATCCGCCCTCTAAACGAGGAGCGGCTCGCTCTCTTGACGGAAGCGGAGCAACTTGCAGACGATCAACCCGTTCCGCTTCGCGCCATCGTCGATACTCTTGTCCGACCACTCCTGCGTCGTGCCGCTGACAAGTCATCGGGTGGAGTTGCCCTTGTCCGTCTTGTCAGCCGCGACTTGGCGGACCCGCAACCATTCATGCTCGGCGAGATGGCCCGGGAGTTCGATCCTCTCATAGCACGTTACACCCACGCCCTTACCCAAGCCTTGCCCGGTGTGCCGCTGGCCGAGCTGTTCTGGCGGATGCAGTTCATCATCGGCGCCCTTCTCTATGTAGCTGCACACCAGCATGATTTTGAACGAATCTCGCATGGCCTATGTTCTGGCGACGACCTCGATGGCTGCATCCGTCGATTGATCGATTTTTGTGCGGCGGGTCTTTGCGCTCCCAAGTCCGAAATCTGAGCGCATTTCGATCAATTTTTCCGCCTTTATAGGCATAACTACCAGCATCTTAGCGCAGATGGGGTTTACCATCTATTTACAAAAGCAAGGAACAAGCTTAAATTCCAGCACTCTCACCAAACTGAACACACCAAGCCATGCTAACAACCGTCATCGTCCTTGCCCTGCTTTCCGCCTTGGTGGCGACCGAACCCGATCACGATGGTAGATTGGAGTAGGGATTAATCTCGCACCGAAGTGTCCGATCGGACGGTCGTCCCACCGAAGCTACCAGCAGGTTTGAATAGAGAACAAACAAGGCCGCCCCCCTCGCGGGAGGCGGCCTTGTTTGTTTTCTTGCTTCAGATCGGCGGAGCGCGATCCGCGGCGCGGACCTTACTCCGACTCCGCGACGATCACGGGCAACAAGACCTTCATCGGCACCGGAGTGCCGCTGGATCTGGCCGGCGCGAACTCCCACCGCGTGACCGCATCACGGACCGTCACCCCGAAGGCGTGATCCGTGGCGGACAGCAGGTGAACATTCTGCGGCTTGCCCGTGGCATCGACGACGAACTCGACCTCCACCCGGGCCCCGGCCAGCGAGGAGTCGTGCATCGGGCGCGACAATCTTCACCGGCACCGGGATGTCCGTGCGGCCGCGGTAGGAATCGATGTGGGTCTGTGTGGTGGTCGATCCAAACGCAAGCGGCGTGGTGACGGCGAGCGCGATCAGGCTGACGTTTTTCATGGTTTCATAAACTCCGTCCGAAGGCGGAGAGTTTGTTTTCATTTCAGGTTGAACGTCCGGCGGACCCCGGCCTCACGGCCGCAGGTGTCGGGCGTTTTTGACGTCGCCAGGCGCGAACGCCTCGCGCCGCCAAATTCTCGCTTTGCGGGATGGCATCACACGCAGCGTCG
>JBGOXZ010000007.1:0-27382 GCA_041479395.1 Opitutaceae bacterium | reverse complement strand
GCGAGAAGAAACATGTCGGGCGCAGGTTTTCCCCGTGCCACATCATCGGCCGTGACGACGACGGGAAACAGCGATTTCAGACCTGAGATTTCCAGCGACTGCCGAACAATCTTGCGCGGTCCGCCTGAGGCGACGGCGATGGGATGGGTTGCCGCGACACGTCGCGCGAATGCGACGGTGGGTGCGATCAGCCTGGCGTCGGCCTGCAACTCGGCGAAGAGCGCCTCCTTCTCGCGGAGGATGCGAGCGTCCCCGAATTGTCGTCCATAGCGCCTGGCGAACAACTCGGTCACGCGGCGGGTGGGCACGCCGCCCAGGGAGTAGAAAAACTCCTCATCCAGTTTTCCAGGAAGTCCTGCCCGCCGCATTGCCTCATTCCAGGCGCGATAGTGCAGGGGCATGGTGTCGATCAGCGTGCCATCTAGATCGAAGATGAATCCGGCGAATTTACCCGGCGGAATTACGAGCTTCATGTAACGGCCGCAGCCAATGGAGTTCCGAGTCTCCCGCCATCGTGAAACGAATGCGCCGCTCAGGCGCCGAGATCAGGCAGGCGGCCATCGCGAATGAGACGGGTCAGGCGTTGGTGCCATGCGACGTCCCTCCACATGCCGCGGAACTGTGGCCCACAGAAATTGCTCGTCGCGATCGCGGCCCAGCAACCGGTGCCAGCGGCCCACTCGGTGCCGAGCGCCGTGAGCTCCTTGACCCATCCCCAATCGAGGAGCGGCCAGTCCTTATAATCGACGATCGCCCAACCTTCCGTCGTAATCAGGGGCAGCTTTTGCCGGCGACCGCACTGGGCGAGAAAATCGATCCGGGCATGGAGCAACTCCTGCCACTCGGCGGGGGACTCGCGATAGAGCGCCTCGGCATGCTGGACGAGGTTCTCATAACCGACGGAGGAGAATCGCTCGTAATGGTAGCCGACCCGGTGGAAAAAGTCGGTGGAATTGGCCATCCACAGGTGAGCTTCGATGAGATCAAACCCCGGCACGTCGGTGTCGAGGTAGTGTTCAGGTGTCGTCGACGTGGAAAACGTGACCGGCAGGTCGGGAAATGCGTCGCGGAAGTGCGCCACAGCGCGGCGCATCCAGGCGAGCGAGGCCGGCGTCCCCCAGTCGTCATCCGTGCAGCCCGGCTCTTGTTGGAAGAAGGGTGCCCACACGGCGAGCGGCCATTCATTGCAGAGATCGACGAAGAGCAGCACATGACGCAGGGCGGGGTCAATGGCCCGCACCGTGGCGATCCACTGGTCGGCCTGCTGTTCGGGGCTCCGAATGCGCAGCCGCATCTGCGCGCGGTCCTCGCGATACCAGGTCGAGAGACCGACCGCGATGCCGCGGGTGGCGCAGGCGGCGAGAAACTCGTCGAGGTGCGGCTGCACCCGCACGCGGTTGAGCGCGGGGCTGCCCCAATCCTGCACCGACCAGCACGGGAGCAATTCCCACTCGCGGTGCGGATCCGCCGAGACGAGATGAGGATAAGCGTCGATCCGGACCGCATCGTAGCCACGCGCAACCAGCTCATCGAGCGCCTGGGCTGGATTCTCGTACCCGGCTCCCGGCCAGCGACGCTCAAGCCATGAGAAATCCCACATGGTGATGGCGCGCGGGTGGGCGAGTCTGGCGAGTAAACTGTTCACGACGGTTCAGCGGCGTGTTTTGCGTGTTTCCCCGTGCCGGTCCAGCGGATCTGGAAATGGGTTATACCACCTTATCGTGCCCGATCTCCAGTCCGATCCGCGTTGCGGCCGAGCCATATCATCAGGCCGCCAAGCGCAAGCGTGGACAACGCCACCGCGAGAATCTTCCCCGCATGACCCGCACTGCTGGCGGGAATCAGCAGGAGCAGAACCGCCAGACCGAGCACCGTGCCAAACGTGCCGACGATTCGCAGCTGGCGGCCGTCGTTCCCAGTGCCGGTTTCGGTGGCGAAATCAACGGGGCGGTCGCGGCGGGAGAAAAACTCCCGCTCGCGGGCGAGCGTTGCCTCGTCCGGCTGGCGCCACACCCGCACCAGGAGGAACGCAATCAGGCTGACCGCCGCCACGGTGCCCACCTGGCCCTGAAAGGTCCACGGCTTGGCGTCCGACAACAGCGGCGCAAGGTAAATGGAGAGAGAGACGGCGAGACCGGCGCCAATGGAAACAAAGGGTACGACCGGCGGCACGCGGCGCAGAAACAGGCTCAGCACCATCGGCACCGCGAAGGGAGGCACAATCGTTCCCATCACGTCGAGGAGTATCTTGAAAATGCCGCCCTGCCCCCATCGGGCCATGATCAGGACGCAGGACATGATCACAAGGGCGCACGACAGATTGACCAGCTTGCCGAAAATGAGCCGCGCCCGTCCTTCCAAGGGGATCACCTTCAACGCGCGGCAGGCGGCGGGGTAGATGTTTTGCGTGATGTTTCCCGCCAGCGAGGTAAGGCCCGAATCGAGCGAGCTCATCGTGGCGGCACACATGCCCACCAGCACCAATCCGACCAGTCCGGGAGGCGGGAAGTGAATGGAAATCGCGGCGTAGGCGCCCTCTACCGGTTTTGGCAGCGGCATGGCCATGACCTCGTCGGCAATGAGAAGCCGTGCGGTCATCGGTGGGATGAACCAGATGAACAGCCCCACGAGGAAAAGGCCGCTGCCCAGCCAGGCCGCCCGGCGCGCTTCGCGACCGTCCTTCGCGCTGAGAAACCTGGGGCACGAACCGCCGTTGAGCGAGTTGGAGTTGAGCAGGTTGTTGGCATACCACGCGATGAAGAACGTCAACGTGAACCAGTTCGGGTCCACTCCCTTCATCGTCGCGAGCACCTCGGGTGTCTTGATGGGCGCGTAAGCGGCGGAGAGGCCCGCGTGATCAATGGCGGCCAGCAGGCCGCCGACTCCGCCCATCTCGTGCAGACAGAGGACGGCGAGCAAAAAGGAGATTGGCATCAACACCAGCGCCTGGATGAAGTCAGCCGCGAGCACGGCCCACGCGCCGCTCAACGCCGAATAGAACAGCACCACGAAGCCCAGCAGCACGATGGTCTGGTTGATATTCACGCCCAAAAGTATCGAGGTGAAAATGGCGAGACCGTAGAGCTGTACCCCGCCAAAGATTGGCCCCATGAGCATGCCGAGGTAGGCGATGAATTGCTCCATGCCGGCGCCAAAACGGAGGCGAATCACGTCCGCCCCGGTCACGCACCGCAACTGCCGGAACCATGCGCCCGTGATGGCGGCGAAGCTGACAAATATCAGCACGTTGGAGAATAACATGAACGACATGCTCCATCCCGCCTGAAAGGCCGCTCCCGCGGCACCGGTGAAGGTCCAGGCGCTGAAGCCCTGCATGAACATGCTGCTGCCGAGGAGCCACCAGGTCGCCTTGCCGCCCGCGCGAAAGTAGTCGCTCGTGTCCTTGCTGAAGCGCCGGAACACGAGGCCCACGCCCATCAGCATCAAAAGAAAACCGGCGATGACGGCAAAGACGGTGGTTTTATCCTGGATAACGAGGGCCGCGAGCACCGGGATATCCGGCCGAAATGCGAGGATCAGGGAGCGCACCGGGAGAGCTTAGCCGAGAACTGCCGCTGAATGGTAAAGGGAATGACGCGGCACGGAGGAATCAGTGCTGGCCGGCGGGAACGCCCAGATGTTCATCCATCCACGCCAAAGTCTTCGCCCACATCTTCGGCGTATAAACATGGCCCTGGCCGGCGTAGATGAGGTTTTGGAATTCGTTCTCCTTGCCGTATAGTCGATACACCGGGCGCACGGCCGATTCGATGGCGCGAATGCCATCCACCGGCGAGCCGTTGTCCTGGTCGCCGTTCTGGAGCAACACAGGCCGCGGGGCGATGAGAGCGACGACGGCTTCGGTGTCGAAGTGGTTCAGCATGTTCGGCACGAAGTAGCCAATGTCGTGCTCATGGAGGGCTTCGTGCTCGATCATGTTCTGATAACGGGTCAGGCAGGCGATCGCGACGCCGGTTTTGATCCGTTCATCCAACGCCATCAGCCACCACGACCGTGTCGCGCCCATGCTCATGCCGGTCACCGCCATCCTGCCCGGATCCACCTCCGGGCGCGATGCCAGATAATCCAGCGCCATCAAGTCGTCGCGCAGGAGCATGCCCCAGAACGTGCGCCCGACCCAGAGGTTGAATTTCGCGGTCGTCTCTTCGCCGACGTAGTTTTTTTCCGCCCGGCCGCCGGGACCCCGGCCATTGCGCTCACCGAAGCAATACGCGTCGATGGCCAGCACAACATAGCCGCGTTTCGCGAAAGCCGGTCCGGGCGCTTCCGGAGTGTGCCTGGCCTGAAACAATTCCTCTTTGCCGACGTCGTAGTCACCGCCGTGCCAGTGGCAATAAAGGATGGCGGGCAGCTTGGCCGACGCATTCTTCGGCAGAAGCAGGTAACCCGGCACCGTTGCGCCCGCCCCGTTGTCGAACTGAAATTTCTCCACGACGTACTCACCCCGGTCTTCCCGCGACAGCGTTTCCACTTTGGGCGTTGTCGGTCGTGGGGGCAGTCGGCCCAGCAGTTTCCAGAGTTCGGCCCGCACTTCCTGGCGTTTGACTTCCCACGCTTCCCGGGAGGCGGGCACCACAAACGGTGGCGCCAGCTCAGCCTTTGCCAGCCAGCGCGCCGCATCGGTGTGATTTGACTCGGCCATCATGGGAACTCCGCAAATCGCCGCGAGGCAGGTAGCAATCAGCGTTTTCATGGGCAACAACGAATGCAATTCGAAGGGGCGATCGGCAAGATCACCCCGCGTTCAGTCTATACCCGAAACGCCGCGGGGCGTGAGGACTTTCTCGCTGCCAATCCGCACATTATCGACATCATTTGTATGATAAATGCACCGGCACGGTTCGCGGTTCAGCGGGGCCTTTCTTTAAGCTTCCTGCTCGAGCCTATCGGAGATGCGGGCGGGCAAACGGCGCCCCGGGGTGGTCCATTTTGACTTCTCTGAGGAATGGATCACGCGCAGGGAGGGAAGCCGCCGGGTCGTGTGGAGTTTCAGTGTTGGCGGAGATCGCTCTCTTCTGCGGATCCACGGGAGAATGCCGTTGATCGAAATCTGCGTGAAGACGCCAGCCGTCGTCCGTTGATTGCGGCCTATTCTGATTCCCTGTCTTCACCCGCCACTATTTCGCGCGAGCCTGCTCCAGCCTGTCGCGCAGACCGGGCAGGCTGGGATCGAGTCGCAGCGCTTCTTCCCAGTGCTGGACGGCCTCCGCGCGGCGGCCCGTCAGGTAGAGCGCGAAGCCCAGGCGGGCATGGATCGATGCGTCGTCGGGGCGCAAACGCAGGGCTTCCCGGTAATGGGCGATCGCCGCATCGAATTCCCGGTTGCGCGCCAGCGTATCGCCCCAGGCGCCGTGGGCCGAGGCGTCGGTCGGGTCGCGCGCCAGCGCCCGCTGGAAATTCGCGATCGCCTCCTGCGGGCGGCCGAGATGTTCCGCGACGAGTCCGAGGCCCACGTACGCCGCGCCGAAGTCGGGTTGGTTCTTCGCGGCAATCTCGAAATGGCTGCGCGCCTCGGCCGGCTGGTTGCGATTCAGCAGGATGGTGCCGATCTTGACGTGCGCCGCGGCATCAACCGGGCTCAATTCCGTCGCCGTGGTGTAGCTGGCCAGGGCCTCTTCGGTGCGGCCCAGCTGTTCCAGCGCGAGCGCGAGGCCGAAATGAGCCGCCGGGTTCGTCGGCTGCAGGGATATCGCCTGGCGAAAGGAATCGCACGCCTGGGGCAGGCGGCCGCGCACGGTTTCCGCTTGGGCCAGTCCCAGGTGGGCGGAAATCGACTCGGGTTGGCTCCGCGCCGCGGATTGAAAATGGGCGGCGGCCTCCTCCGGCCGGTTCTGCAGCAGCAAGAGAACGCCGAGGTCGTAATCGGCCTTGGCATTGCGTGGGTCGAGTTGCAGCACGCGGCGGTAGCTGGCGCACGCCTCGGCGATTCGGCCCTGTTTGACTTGGATATCGCCCAGCAGGTCGTGGTCGGCGGCGTAATTGGGGTTGATTTCAACCGCCCGCCGGGCGTGGAGCTCGGCCTCGTTGATGCGCCCCTCGGCGAAAAGGGTCGCGCTGAGAAAAAAGTGCGCCATGTCATTGCGCTCCGTGACCGCGAGCGCGTGCTCAAAGAGCGTGTGCGGGTCCCGCCAGGTTCCCTCTTGCACCCACGTGCGCACCGCGCAGCCGGCGAGCAACAGGCCGACGAATCCAATTCGCATCCACCGCGTGGCGAACGGCAGTGTCACGTCGCGCAGCGTCCAGAGCAGGGCGAGTTGCAGGCCGATGATCGGAAGGTAGGTGTACCGGTCCGCCATGGCTTGGAAGCCTGCCTGCACGAGGCCAAGAACCGGTGCGAGCATGGCGAGAAACCAGAACCAGCCGGTCAGCAGCCACGGCCGCGAACGCCATTGCCAGAATGCCGCACCGGTGAGGGCGAGCACCAGCGCGACCGCGGCGCCAACGCCCACGGCGGGCCAATGTCCCGGGTGCGGGTAACAGACCGTCAGGTTGAACGGCCAGAAGAATTTCCCAAGGTAACGCGGAATCGATACGGCGGCGTTCGCCAGACGGGCGCTGAGCGGGAGCGCCAGGGTGAAAGCCCCGCTGCCGGCCTGCAGCCGCACGGTCGCGACCGCGGTGACAATTGAAAGCAGGAAAAACGGGGTTTTCTCCCGCAGCAACTCCGTCCACGGCCGCCCTGACGCTGGCAAATCCGTGTTGCCGTTGGCCGGGGTGACCGTAGCGGCGCCGGCCCAGCGCCGCAGCGGCCAGAAATCGAGCAGCAGCAACACGGCGGGTAGCGCCACCAGCGAAGGTTTGCACATGAGCCCGCCCGCGAACGCCGCCAGCGTCAGTCCGTAGCAACTCCGCGCGGCTTGGTTGGCTCGGCGTCTTTCCGCGTACGCCAGGTACGACCAGACGGTAAGCAGGAAAAAGAACCCGCTCATCACATCCTTGCGTTCGGTGATCCAGACGACCGATTCCACCCGCAAGGGATGCCACGCGAAGAGCGCGGCGCACAACGCGCTGGCCCAGAACGCACCGGTGAGGCGGCGCGCGACGAGCAACACCAGCACCGCATTCAAGGCGTGCCAGATCACGCTCGTGACATGATGCCCGCGGGCGTTGTTGCCGTAGAGCTGCCAGTCCACCATATGCGAGATCCAGGTGAGCGGGTGCCAGTAGTCGACCTTGCCCGTGAAGGCCCATTTCACGCCCGCCCATGACAGGCCGGCCTGGACGTGGGGATTGTTGGTGAGGTAGCGGGGATCGTCGTAGTTGGAGAAGCCGAAGCCCATCGCACGGCTGAACAGCAGCAGCGTGCCCAGGAACAGCGCGAGGCACGCCGCCCGCACGCGGAGGGCTGGCGAATCGACGAAGGGCATTGGCTGGACCTTTAGGAAGGGAATCGTCCGTTGACAATCTCGCGATAACGTCCCGGGCGGACGACACTTTGGGGTGTCCATGTCGGCGCGCCGCCGGCAAAGTCGGGGAATTGGAATACCTTTGGTGTGTTGCCGCCCATGAACCGTCGCGTCTTCTTGCGGATTACAGGCTGTCTCGCCATGGCGGTGGGGGCGGCGGTCTTTGTTCCCCGGGCGGTCGCGGCTGACGGAGCCAGCACGATCAAGCTCGAAGCGACCGTTCAGGCTCCCGGCGGCGGCGGGCTACGCGTCGAAGCGCTCGATCCGCACATCGTGCGAATCTGGCTGAAGTCCGCGGGCGAGTTCACCCGCGAACGGTCGCTCGCGCTGGAAGCGGCACCCGCGACGCGGCTCCCACTGACCATCGTCGCAGACGCGGGATCCATGGTGGTGACCACGGGGGCGTTGGCGGTGCGGATCGACCGGTCGACGCTTGGATTCACGGTGACCGAGGCAGACGGTACTCCGCTCCTGGCCCATGCCCGGGTGACGATGAGCAGCCCGGGTGCGGCTTGGACGCAGACCCACGCGGTGGATGGCGGCGAAAAGCTGTTCGCGCTTGGCCAGGACAATCAGAACAATGGCCGCCTCGACCGGCGCGGAGTGATCCGCGAGCTGTGGGCGGGGCAGAAGATCAATTCCGGCAACGTGACCGCCGAATACCCGATTCCCTTCCTGTTGAGCACAGGGCGGCGAAGCCACGCGTATGGGGTCTTTTATGACAATGTTCACCGCTTGCGCTTCGACCTCGCCAAGACGAAGCCCGACGAAGTCCGCTGCGATGCCGAGGGCGGCGAGATCGACCTGTATGTAATCGACGGTCCCAAACTGCCTGACGTGATCGAGCGGTACACGAGCCTGACGGGCAGGCCGTCGCTGCCACCGCTGTGGGCGCTCGGTTACTGGCAGAGCAAGTGCACGTATTACGACTGGAAGCCGCTGGACGAGGCGTACCAGCAGCTCACGGCGCGCGGCTTCCCGGTCGACGTGATGGTGATCGACGCCGACTGGCCGGAGATCGTGACCGACTATGTCTGGGCGAAACGCTGGTTTGGTCCTGACTATACTCCGGCGGACAAGATCGCCGCCTATCGGGAGCGCGGCGTTAAGATCGTCATGTCGCAGTCCGGCCCGATGGTCCGCCAGGACTCGCCCACGTTTGCCTCGGGGTGGGCGGCGGGGGTATTTGCGACCGACGGCCAGGGGCACCCGGTCGAATGCGGCTACTACGGCGGCAAACTACTCGATTTCACCAGTCCGCACCTCAACGACTGGCTCTGGCCCCAGACCCGCCGCCTCAACGTAGCGGGCGTCGCCGGCTGGTGGCTCGACCTGACCGAGCCCGAGGGTGAGCCGCCGCAGACGCATTACCACGGCGGCCGCCCCGCCGAGGTGCACAACCAGTACTCACTCTTATGCACCCGGAGCTTCGAGGGCGTACAGCTCGCGGTGCACCCCGATCAACGGCCCTTCATCCTCACGCGCACCGGCTCCGCCGGACTGCAACGCCATCATGCCGCCGTGTGGACGGGTGACATCTACAGCGATTACGCGACGCTCCGGGCGCATCCGCCGGAGTTGCTCAACTCCGGCCTGTCAGGCTTCACGTGGTGGACCTGCGACACCGGCGGATTCTTGACCGGCTATTACCGGAACGACCAGTTCGGCGCGCATGCCCGCCTTTACGAACGCTGGATGCAGTTCTCGGTGTTCAGTCCGATCACCCGCGCGCACAAAGCCGGCGGCTCGCCAGAGCCCTACCAGTTTGGGCCGGCGGTGGAGCAAAGCACGCGCCACTATCTGCAGCTGCGCTACCGTCTCCTGCCTTACATTTATTCCTACGCTTGGGAGGCCAGCCAGCTTGGTCTGCCCCTCGTGCGTCCGCTTGCCCTCGAGTTTCCGGACGACCCGCGATCCGTGGACACGCCCGGCGATGAATACCTTTTTGGACGAGAGTTGCTGGTCGCGCCGGTGCTTTTTGAGGGCCAAACAAACCGCAAGGTTTATTTCCCGCCGGGCCGTTGGATCGATTGGGATTACGGCTACGAATATGCCGGCGGACGGGAGTGGGTGGTCGCGGCGCCGCCCAACCGAATCCCGGTCGCGGTGCGGGCCGGCGCCATCATTCCCCTCGCGCCGGATATGAAGAACACCGGCGAGAAACCGTGGGATCCGCTCACGCTCGAGGTTTTCCCGAGCGGGCGGTCGAGTTTCACGTTGTATCGCGACGATGGCGCCACCTTTGCCTACCGCCAGGGCGAGCATACCCTCACCCGCATCACCGCGGAGGAAACCGGCGGCTCCATCCGGCTAATCCTCGATGAGTCCAACCAACGCTTCACGCCGTCCACCTATCGCGTGCGTTTTCATCTCGACCGGACACCGGCGGCGGTGCGCGTGGCGGCGATGCCCGTGGAGCCCGTCGCTGCGGGCGAAGTGAAACCTGGCCAATGGGCTTGGGACATGGAGGCGCGCGTGTTGACGGTGGCCTTGGACGCCCGTGGCGACACTCACCACGCCATCGACGTCGACCTCGGTGGTCAGGCCCTGCCGGCGCGGGTGGCGCCCGAACTCAAGGCTGACGCGGTCGATTCGAGCGGCGAGGCGGCCGGTTCGGTGGGCAGGCCCGTACCGCATTTCTTTCCGCCGCCGGCACTCCCGGCGCGTCTCAAGGCAGTCAACTACGACGAGGGTGGGGAAGGTGTGGCCTTCCACCGCACGCGCCCGTTGCCGGGCAGCCAGCGTTACCGTCCGGACGATTTCGGCATTGTCGACACGAACGATGCTGGCGGTGGTTATATACTGGCTGGGCTCCAGTCGGGCGAATGGGTGCGCTACACCATCGACTGTGGCAACGGGGGTTGTTTTGATCTCACCGTCCGGGTCGCGAGCAGACAGGGCGGCGGGCGAATCCGTTTCATGGCCCTCGACCAGGTGGCCGCGGTCATCAACGTGCCGGCCACCGGTGGCGACGATGTCTTCCAGGAGATCACCATCCCGGCGGTCTACCTGAATCCGGGCGAACTCAGCCTGATGTTGTACGTCGATGCGCCCGGCTTCGCTTTGAACACCTTCGAATTCCGACGAACCGCGCAGCCGCCATCCGTTTATCCTGCAGCTCTGGCGGCGCGGACCGGGGTTGTGGAACTCGCCGACTTGAACGGCGGCTCCACCGGTCGAGGGGTGGTGCGCAATCTCGGCCGCCTCGGCTCAAGTGTGACCTTTGGTGTGATGTCCGCGAAAGGCGGGACGGCGACGCTACGCTTTCGCTATCAGGGGGCGGCCGGGAAACCGCTTCCCTATTCGCTCAAGGTCGGTGACGCCAAGGAGGATTCACTCCAGATGCCGTCGACCGGCGGCGAATGGAAGGCGTTCGATGTCACCGTCGTGCTCCAGCCCGGTGCGAATCGCGTCACCCTGGCCGGACTCGTCGACGGCTGGGACTCGATCACCCTCGACTCGCTGGAAGTGGTGACACCCCAAGCCGAATCCGAACCGGCGCAGCAGACACTGGACCGATCGCAGGCAGTTCCCTGATGGCGGGTGGTTGGCCGGAGCAGCCGCTCGCGGCGAAGACCCGAGCGTCAAGAAAACGGGTGGCCTGCGGCGATTCCGACCGCGTCAACCCGCCGGCAGGTCTTCATTCTCCGCACCGCTGCTTTCCAGAAATTGCTCCGACGCCAGATCCTGGCCTCCCAACTCCTGCTGGCGCTCCCGGATCAGGCTCTCATAGGTGGGCGGCGGATGGGGGTTCCGGTAGAACACGCCGGTATACAACGTCTCGCTGTAAGCCTGCGCCAGATCCATGGCGCGGAGGCGGTTGGCGGGATCGTGCCCCTCGTCCTCGAGTCTGCGCATCCGTTTCTTTTGGGTCTTCAACTGCGTCTCGGCGTCTCCGTAGGTGATGCACGGCGACTGGATATTCACAAAGGCGAATCCGGGGAACCGGATGGCCTCTTCAATCATTTTCGCCAGGCCCTCCATGTCTGCCGGGACCCCTTGGGCCACGAAACTCGCGCCGTAGGCCAGCACGTACAACAGCGGATTCACCGGATCCTCCATGCTGCCGTAGGCAGAGGAGGCGGTCTGCCGGCCGCGCGGGGAGGTCGGGGACAACTGGCCCTTCGTCAGGCCGTAAATCTGGTTATCCATGACAATGTAAGTCAGGTCGAGGTTGCGGCGGACGGCATGCGGCACGTGCCCGCCGCCGATCGAGAAGCCGTCGCCGTCGCCGCCGGCGACCAGCACCAGCAAGTTCGGGTTCGCCATCTTGATGCCTTGGGCGATGGGCAGCGCGCGACCATGGACCGTGTTGAAACCATAGGCCGTGGTGTAGCCCGGGATGCGGCTCGAGCAACCGATGCCGGAAATGAAAGCGATTTCATGCGGCGGGCGCCCGATGGCCGCGAGGGCGCGATAGATTGCCGTCACCACCCCGTAGTCACCGCAACCGGGACACCAGATGGGTTTCAGTCCGCTCCGAAAGTCCTTGGCGGTGAAAACCTCCGGGCTGAGTGGGCATTCGACGCTCATGGCATGTGTCTCGATCGTTCGCGTGGTCGGCAGGATGGCGGGACGGCTCAGGATTGCGCCAGTCTCCGGATTTCGGCCAGCACCTCCGCCGGCGTGAAAGGGTTGGAACCGCTCTTGGCGGCCGAGCGAAATTCTGGCGGGACCGACGTCCACATGCGGATGACGCGATAGAGCTGTCCTTGGTGGGATTGTTCGACGACGAGGCACTTGCGCAGCGAGAGGAAGAAGTCCTGGTAGACCTCCTCAGCCACGGGATACAGCAGCTTCGGGATGAGCAGCTTGATCTTGAGACCCTCGGCCTGCGCCAGCGCGAAGGCTTCCAGGGCGACGCCCGCGACGCTGCCCCAGCTGATGAGCCCCACGGCGGCGTTCGGGTCTCCGTCGACCACGAACAGGTCGCGGCGCTGCCGCAGCGGAGCCATTTTCTTGAGCCGCTTGTCATTCATGCCGGCGTGCATCTCGCCATTGGCCGTCGGCGCGCCCCGCTCATCGTGTTCGATGCCCGCGGCCAGGTAATTGCCGCCCTTCATCCCGGGGTGGCTCAGGGGACTGATGCCGGATGCGGTGAACCGGAAGCGGACATAGTTCTCCAGCTCCTGCGCGGTCGGCTTCAGCCGTTCCACCAGCTTGAAGCGGGAGGTGTCGATGGGAGCCACGATCTCCTTGCGCTGGGCGATCTCCTGGTCGGATAGCACGATGACCGGCGTCTGGTAGTATTCCGCAATGTTGAAGGCCTCGACGGTGATGGCGAACATGTCTTCGACGCTGATGGGTGCGAGCACCGGCCGGACCGTGTCGCCGTGCGCCGAAAAGGCGGCGGCGAAAAGATCGGCCTGCTCCGGCTTGGTCGGCATGCCGGTGGACGGGCCGCCGCGCTGGACATCCACGCAAACCAGCGGCAACTCGACGACGCTGGCCAAACCCAGCACCTCGGTTTTGAGCGAAAGCCCGGGGCCGGAGGTGGCGGTCATGGCCTTGACGCCGGCGAACGACGCGCCCAGCGCTGCGGCGACGCCGGCGATCTCGTCCTCCGCCTGCAGCAGCGAGCCGCCTCGTTTCCAGATCTCCCGGCCCAGATAGTGCATGATTTCCGAGGCGGGCGTGATGGGATATCCGCCGAAAAACTTGCAGCCGGCAAAGAGCGCGGCCGCGGCACACATGTCGTTGCCGTCCGTGACGAGCCTTCGTCCGTTTTCCGCCGCCGACGGGCTAAGCCGCCGGTCCAGCCCGAGCGGATTTTTCTCCGCATACTCCAGCCCGGCGGCAAACGCGCGTTCGTTGCCCTGCAACACGGCTTCGCCCTTGCGGGCGAACTTGGTGCGAATGCCCTCCAGAATGCTCCGGCGGGCCAGCTCGAGCCATCCCGCCAGCAGGCCCAACACCACGTTGTTCTTCGCCTGGAGCGTGCCCGCCGCCTTCAGGGCCATGTCCTCCATTGGCACGGCCACCACCGCGGCGGGAGCCACGCCCCGGAGGGGAATCGCGGCTGGCGCGACGCCGGTCTTGCTCTCATAAATGACGATGGAGTCGGGGCCCACCGGCAGCTCACCGCCGAATTTCAGGAAGTCCTCCCAGTTCAGCACGACGGCCACATCCAGCGTGCCGCCCGGATTCAACACCTTCCGGGTGGAGACCCGCAGCCGGCACGACGCCTCGCCGCCGCGAATCTGTGACCCGAAGCTCTTGGTCAGGATGGCAAAATAGCCTTCCTTGGCCGCCGCGCTGATCAGCGATTCGCCCGCGGACACGATCCCGTCGCCGCCGGAGCCGGCCATGCCGATGATCAATTCGTGAACCATGGATTGATGCAGGGTGGGGTGGGTGAGAGTGAATTCCCGGTCATCGGGCCCTACGGCGGGCGAATCGCGAAAAGCGCTCGAATCAGGCGATTGGCGGAAAGAATGGCAAGCTCGCTCCGCGACCTTGGTCCAACTACCCGCTCCGGAACACCTCGGCCCGGGCGGCGTGCACTTTCTCCAGACTGCCGCAGACGAGCTCGCAGAGTCTGAAGATGGTCGGATCGGCGATGGCATAGAAGACCTGCAAGCCCTCCTTCCGGCGCTTGAGGAGGTGCGCCTCGGTCAGGGTCTGGAGGTGCCGGGAGATGTTGGCCTGCGTGCCGCCCGTCAGCCCGACCAGGGTGTTCACGTTCTTCTCGCCGTCGAACAGGGCCTGCAGCAGGCGGAGGCGCATCGGCTCGGCCAGCACGGCGAACCGGCGCGACACCAGCTCCAGGGCTTCGTCGGAGAGCGGGCGGACTTTCATGAGGAGGCAGGACAGTGAAACAGGGCTTGACATGAATTCAAGGTTATCCATATATGCGCATATAACTAAACACAAGTCAAGCGGATTTCCCATGAACACCGAATCCTACATTCGCATTCTCGCCGGCACCCTCGTGCTGGGCAGCGTCACCCTGGCGCACTTCGTCAATCCGTGGTGGCTGCTCCTCGCCGTGTTTGCCGGCGTGAACCTGGTCCAATCGGCTTTTACCGGCTTCTGTCCGGCCGAGATCATCCTCCGCAAGCTCGGCCTGGGCGGCGGAGCCGACGCCGCATCACCGGAGAAACAGCCATGAGCCATCCGGCGCTCCGCTTCGCCGCCATCGTCCTCGCCGGCGCGTTGCTCGGCGGGTTGATGGGGTATTTCGGCCAGTGCACCTCCGGAACCTGCCCGCTCACGTCCACCTGGTGGCGCGGCGCGCTCTATGGCGGGTTTTTCGGCCTGCTCATGGCACTCAGCGCCCGGTCGTCATGATCGCCCCATGAACACCCTCCGCCGCTCCACCATTCCCGTCAGTCGGTCTTTCCACCTTGTCACTTATTACGTGACAACGTGGCTGCGTTTCACTCTGAGCATCACGGCATTTGTCACCTATTACGTGACAAACCTTCCGGCGGCGCGCGGCGCCGAACCTTGGACGCTTGATCGGGCGGTCGCCACGGCACTCAGGAATAACCCCGACACCCGCATCGCCCGGCAGCGGGTCGAGGGTGCGCAAGCCATGATCGAGCAGGCGCGCGCCGCCTGGTACCCGCAGCTTTCCCTGCAGGGGCGCTACATGGAGACCAACAGCCCGATGATGGCGTTCGGCGCCATTCTCAACCAGCGCGCCTTCAACTTCGGCCTCGATTTCAACCACCCCGGCCGGATCGATGATCTCAACGCCACCGGCACCGTGGCCTACAACATCTATGGCGGCGGGCGACCCTCGGCCGGCCTCGCCGCCGCCAGGAGCGGGGCCCTCGCCGCCGAGCAGGATTTTCTGGCCGCGCAGCAGCAGCTTGGCGCCGGGGTCGTGATGGCCTACCTCAACATCCGCAAAGCCCGCGAGGCGGTCGTCGCGGTCGAGGCCGGCGTCAAGGCCTACGAGGCTGCCGTCGCCGCCGCGCGCGCGCGGTTCGACGCCGGCCAGATGCTCAAGGCCGACCTGCTCAGCCTGGAGGTGCAGCTTGCCCAGACGCGGGAAAACCTCGCCGCCGCCCGCCACGGCGCGGCGCTCGCCGGGCGCGCCTTCCTCTTCGTGCTCGGGCTTGACGCCTCCAGCGAGGCGGTGGAGGTCGCGGCCGACGATCCCTCGCTCGCGCAGCTGACGATGCCCGACACGCACGATTTCTCCCAGCGGCCCGAGCTGCGCGGCCTGCAGGAGCGCGTCCGCGCCGCCGAGGCGATGGTCCGCGCCGCCCGCGGCGGCCACCTTCCCACCGTCAATGCCTTCGCCAGCTACCAGTACGACCGCGGCTGGCAGCTCAAGCGCGATGCGGACAGCTGGATGGCGGGCGTTTCCATCGACCTCAACATCTTCGATGGCGGCCAGACCTCCGGCAAGGTCCGCCAGAACATGGCGGAACTCGCTCAAGCGAAAGAGATGCTCCGCAAGGCCACGCTCGGCATCGGACTCGAGGTGGAACAAGCGCGCCTAGCCCACGACGACGCGGTGGAACGGCTGGCCGTCACCGCCAGCGTCGTCGGCCAGGCCGAGGAGAGCGCCGCCCTGAGCCGCGCCCGCTATGAAAAGGGCGCGCTGCTCACCGCCGACCTCATCGGCGTCGAAGGACGCCTGATCGAAGCCCGCATGCGGCGGGCCGTGGCTTCCGCCGACGAACGCATCGCCCTCGCCGAGCTGCGCCGCGCGCTCGGTCTTCCGCCATTCGCGCAACCCTGAATCCTTTTTGCCCATGAATCCAGTCCGACTCTCCCTTCCTCTTTTCACCTTGGCGCTCCTCGCCGGCTGTGCCGATCGCCAGACGCCGGAGACGGCGGCCGCGCGTTTGCCGCCCGCCAAGGTGCATGCGACGATCGTCCGCCTTGAGGATATGCCGGTGCTCACCGAGGTGACGGGAACCGTGCGCCCACGGCAGCACGCCATGATTGCCGCCAAGGTCATGGGCTCCATCGAGGAGCTGCCCGTCACCCTCGGCCAGCGCGTGAAGGCGGGGGAACTGCTCGTGAAAATCTCCGCGGGCGAGATCTCCGCCCGCGTGCTTCAGGCGCAGGCGCAGCTCAACCAGGTCCAGCGCGACCTGACGCGCGAGCGCGATCTTCTCGCCAAGGGGGCCAGCACGTCCGACATGGTGAAAGGTCTCGAGGACCGCTGCGCGATGACGGAGGCCATGGTCCGCGAAGCCGAGGTGATGCTCGGTTACGCGACCGTGCGCGCGCCGTTTGACGGCGTGGTGGCCCGCAAGCTGGCCGCGGCCGGCGACCTCGCCTCCCCCGGCATGCCGCTGGTGGAACTCGAAGGCACCGGCGATTTCCAGGTTGAGACCGGCATTCCGGATTCGCTCGCTGTCGGGCTCGCCGTCGGCGCCCCGCTCGTCGTGGAAGTGCCCGCGGCCGGCGCCAGCTTCGACGGCCGGCTCGTGGAACTTTCGCCGTCGGCCGATCCTTATGCGCACACCGTGCCCGCCAAGCTCTCCGTGCCTGCGGACATCGTGGTCCGCTCGGGGCAGTTCGCGCGGGTGCAGGTGCCGGGCGCGCCGGTGCACGCGCTGCTCGTGCCGACCGCGGCGGTGACGACCTTCGGTCAGATGGAACAGGTGTTTGTCGTCGCCGACGGCCGCGCGGGACTGCGCCTCGTCAAGACCGGCGCCGTTCGTGGCGACCGGGTTGAGGTCCTCGCCGGCCTCGCCGATGGCGACCGGATCGTAACAAATCCGCCCGCCGGCCTGCGCGAAGGCCAGCCGCTGGAGGTTCTGCCGTGAGTGCCGACCGCTCCTCGCCGTTTCCCGACCCGGCAAAGTACGGGTTCGCCGGCCGCATGGCGTCGCTCTTCATCGACTCGAAGCTGACGCCAATCATGGTCGCCGCGGCGCTGCTGCTCGGTCTCTTCGCGGTGCTCATGCTGCCGCGCGAGGAGGAGCCGCAGATCAAGGTGCCCATGATCGATGTCATGGTCGCCATGCCCGGCGCCGCCGCGCGCGACGTGGAGAACCGGGTCACGCGCCCCATGGAGAAACTGCTGTGGGAAATCCCCGGCGTCGAGTACCTCTATTCGACCGCGAGCCCGGGCGGGGACCTCACCATCGTGCGTTTCAAGGTGGGCGAGGATCTCGAGAAGAGCCTGGTGAAGCTCAACCAGAAGCTGCAGACCAATTTCGACCGCATCCCGCTCGGCGTCAGCTTCCCGCTCATCAAGCCGCGCACGATCGACGACGTGCCGGTCCTCGCGCTGACGTTCCACAGCGAACGCTACGACCATTACACACTGCGGCGCGTCGCCGTGCAGGTGGACGACGCCATCAAGTCCCTGCCCCAGGTCGCCGAGACCACGCTCATCGGCGGCAACCGCCGGCAGGTCCGCGTGCAGTTCGATCCCCAGCGCCTGGCCTCGCGCAACCTCAGCGCCGCCTGTGTGGTGCCGATGCTCCAGCAGGCCAACGCCCAGGCGCACACCGGCGCCCAGGAATTCGCCAATCAGGAGACGCTCCTGCAAACCGGCACCTTCTTCCGCGACGCCCGCGACGTCGGCACCGTGGTCGTCGGCGTGTTCGACGGCCGGCCGGTCTACCTGCGCGATGTCGCCACGATCACTGACGGTCCCGAGGAGCCGGCGAATTACGTGCTGTACGGGGAAGGCGCTGCCCATGGGGCGGCGACGCCCTCGTCGCCGCAACGCGACCAAGGGGTCGCGTCCCCACATCTACTCGAGCAGGCCGCGGTCACGCTGAGCGTCGCGAAACGCCCGGGCGCCAACGCCGTCGACGTCGTCGCGGCTGTGCTCCTGAAGGTCGATTCGCTCAAGGGCACGCTCATCCCGGCCGACATCGGCGTCGCCATCACCCGCGACTATGGCGCGACCGCCAGCGAGAAGTCCAACGAGCTCCTGTTTCACATGAGTCTCGCCGTGTTTGGCGTGGCCCTGCTCATCCTCCTTTTCCTCGGCTGGCGCGAGTCACTCGTGGTCATGCTGGCGATTCCTGTGACGCTCGGCCTCACGCTGCTCGTCTTCTATCTCTACGGGTACACACTCAACCGCATCACCCTTTTCGCGCTGATCTTCTCGATCGGCATCCTGGTGGACGACGCGATCGTGGTCGTCGAAAACATCGTGCGGCACATGGGGCTGGCCAGCTGTCGGCGCAAGCGGCTGATCCAGATCGCCGTCGAGGCGGTCGACGAGGTCGGCAACCCGACGATTCTGGCCACCTGGGCGGTGATCGCCGCCGTGCTGCCGATGGCATCCGTCAGCGGCCTGATGGGTCCGTACATGCGGCCCATCCCGATCGGCTCGAGCGCCGCCATGCTCTTCTCGCTGCTGGTGGCCTTCGCGGTGACGCCGTGGGCGGCGCTCAAGGTGCTGCGCGGCCACGCGAAGCACACCGGGCACGCCGCCGAATTCGTCGACGCCCCTGCCGCCGAGGAGGAGGCGGAGGAAGACGAGACGATGCCTGACACCGCCTTCACGCGGATCTACCGCCACGTCATGCAGCCGCTGCTGGCCCACCGCGGCTGGCGCTGGGCGTTTCTCGCCGTGGTGGCCGCGCTCACCGCCGGTTCGATCGGCCTGGTGGGGATCGGCGCCGTCAAGGTGAAGATGCTGCCCTTCGACAACAAGTCGGAGTTCCAGGTCATCCTCAACATGCCGAAGGGCGCCACGCTTGAGCAAACCACCGCAGTCGCCCGTGAAATGGCCGCCGCGGTGCGCACCGAGCCCGAGGTGCGCGACTACCAGGTGTACGCCGGCACCGCTTCGCCGTTCAATTTCAACGGCCTCGTGCGGCACTATTTCCTGCGGCGCGGCGCCGACGTCGCCGACATCCAGGTCAATCTCCGGCCCAAACATGAACGCAGCGCGCAGAGCCACGACATCGCCCGGCGCGTGCGCCCGCGGCTGGCCGCCATCGCGGCCCGGTACGACGCGGCCGTCGCCGTGGCCGAGGTGCCGCCCGGTCCGCCGGTGCTGCAGACGCTCGTCGCCGAAATCTACGGCCCGACCGAGGAGGCGCGGCTCCGGCTCGCCGGCCGGGTGCGCGACATTCTCCGTTCGACTGCGGGCGTCGTGGACATCGACTGGTACGTCGAGCGCGAGCAGCCGAAGGTCCTGTTTCGCATCGACAAGGCCAAGGCCGCGCTGAACGGCATCACCGAGGCCGCCATCGCGCGCACCGTGCAGATGGCGGTGCAGGGTTTCCCGGTCACGCTGCTGCACGTGCCCGGCGAACGCGAGGACGTGAACATCGTGCTCGAACTGCCGCGCGCGCTCCGCGCCCGACCCGACGACCTGCTCGCGCTGCCCGTGCGTTCGGAGCTGAATCCGCAGGCGCCGCTGGTGCCGCTGCGCGAGCTCGTGACCGTCGAGTCGACGCACGGCGAGCGCAACATCTACCACAAGAACCTGCAGAATGTGATCTATGTCACCGGTGACGTGGCCGGGGTGATCGAGAGCCCGGTTTATGCCATTTTGAAGATGAACCGGGCCCTCGCGCACCTCGACGGTCACGACTTCGGCGGCAGCGCGGCCACCGTGAAAATCTACAATGCCACGATGCCGTCGAGCGATACCGAGCCGGCGATGAAGTGGGATGGCGAATGGCAGGTCACCCTCGAGGTGTTCCGCGACCTCGGCCTGGCCTTCGGCGCCGTGCTCATCCTGATCTACATGCTGATGGTCGGCTGGTTCAAAAACTATTCCACGCCGCTCATCGTAATGACGGTCATTCCGTTTTCTCTCGTCGGCATCCTGCCGGCGCACGGCCTGCTGGGCGCGTTTTTCACCGCCACGTCGATGATCGGCTTCATGGCCGGCGCGGGTATCGTGGTGCGCAACTCGATCATTCTGGTCGACTTCATCGAGCTTCGTCTCCGCCACGGCCGGCCGCTGCGCGAGGCCTGCGTCGAATCGGGCGCGGTGCGTTTCCGGCCGATGATGCTGACGGCCTTTGCCGTGGTCGTCGGCGGTCTGGTCATCCTCGCCGACCCCATCTTTCAGGGCCTGGCGATCTCGCTGCTCTTCGGGGCCATCGCGTCGCTGCTCATCAGCCCGCTCGCCGTGCCGCTCATCTACTACCTGACGCACACCCGCAAACATGAGAAAACCGCGGCCCTTCCGCCGGCCGGCGACGAGAAATGCGCCGTTCCGTAGCGCCGGTCTGAGACCGGCGCCACGCGGAGTGACCCTTCGCAGAAACCGTGTCCTTCACCATGAACCTGCTCAACCAGTTCCTTTCCCTGTTTTCATTGCCCGCGGCCAACGACTCCGGCGTCCGCCGGGTCGCGCCCCTTGAGGCCGCGCAGCTGGTGCGCCAGAAAAAAGCCGTGCTGGTCGATGTGCGCGAGCCGGCCGAGTGGGCGGGCGGCGTGGCCCAGAAGGCCGCGCTCTTGCCGTTGAGCGACCTCACCGGTCAGCGCCGGCTCTGGCAGCCGTTCCTCAAGCAGGTCGCCGACCGCGAACTCATTCTCTACTGCCGCTCGGGGGCCCGCTGCGGCGTCGCGGCGCGCATCCTGGCGGGCGAGGGCTACAAAATCGCCAGTGCCGGCGGCCTGCGCGCCTGGCATCGCGCCGGCCTGCCCGTCTGTGCGCCCCGAGGAATGCGTTGATGGCCGGATGAACGGTCCGGCGGCCTTTCGGCACCTCGGCACGCGTTTCCCTCACCGGGGAGTTTTGCGCGCCGGCCGCACCGCGGGGAACGTCTGATTTCTCGGTCGTTCTCCAGGCTCGGCAAGCGCACTGGTTTGTCGTAGGTTGCGGCCTTCCTCAACCAAAGGACCCGCCATGGCTCTCACTCCTTCCACCACGCTTCCTTGGGGCACGCTGGCGCCGGACTTCCATCTGCCCGACGCCGTCAGCGGCCGCACCGTCGCTCTGGGTGATTTCGCGCAAAAACCTGCGCTGGTCGTCATGTTCATCTGCAACCACTGCCCGTACGTGAAACACATCCGCGCCGGGCTCGCCGCTTTCGCCCGCGACTATCAGGCGAAAGGCGTCGGCGTTGTCGCCATCAGTGCCAATGACGTGGCGGACTATCCCGAGGACAGTCCGGCGAAGATGAAGGCCGAGGCCAAGGCGGCGGGTTACACCTTTCCGTATCTCGTCGATGAAACGCAGGCCGTGGCCAAGGCCTACCGGGCGGCCTGCACGCCCGACCTCTACCTGTTCGATCGCGACCGGAAGCTCGTCTACCGCGGCCAGTTCGACGACAGCCGCCCCGGCAACGGCCGGCCCGTCACCGGCGCCGACCTCCGCGCGGCGTGCGACGCCGTGCTGGCCGGCCGCGCGCCCACCGCCGCGCAAAAGCCCAGCATCGGCTGCAACATCAAGTGGAAGCCCGGCAACGAACCGGAGTATTTTCACTGAGACGGCCCTGATCCGCCTGGGAGCGCGCATGGATTCTGATTTCTGGAACCAGCGCTACGCCGGCGAGGAATACGTCTACGGCACGGCGCCGAATGACTTTGTCGGCGAGGTCTCGGCACGCATTCCGGTCGGGCCGGTGTTGTGCTTGGCGGAGGGCGAGGGGCGCAACGCCGTCCATCTCGCAGCGCTGGGGCACGCGGTCACGGCGGTCGACCAGTCGGAAGTCGCGCTGAAGAAGGCGCGAAAGCTGGCCGCGGCACGCGGGGTAACCGTCGAGACGGTCACGGCGGACCTCACCGGTTACCGCATGACGCCGGGAGCGTGGGCCGGCATGGTGGCAGTCTGGCTGCATCTGCCGCCGGCGGCACGCCGGGAGGTGCACGCGCAGGTGGTGCAGGGATTGCAGCGCGGCGGGTTGTTCATTCTCGAGGCCTACACGCCCGCGCAGCTGGCCCACGACACCGGTGGGCCGCGCAGCGTGGAGTTACTCATGACCGCGGCGCAGCTGCGCGAGGAACTGGCGGGACTCGAATTCGAGATTCTGCGCGAACTCGAGCGCGATGTGTGGGAGGGCACCGCCCACACTGGCCGGGCCGCGGTCGTGCAGATGCTCGCCCGTCGACCATGAAGAGCAATCCGACCGCGGTTGTTGTCCGCGGCTACCGTTTTCCAAGGCTCTTGAGAAAACCAGCGAACAGGCAGCGGTGCCCCTCCTCGTCGGCGAGCAACTCGACAGCCAGATCCTGCGTGACGTAATCGATGCCGTCGCACGCCTTGATGATCTTTTTGTAGGTCGCGATGGCGCCTGTCTCCGCCTCGATCACCCCGACGATCACGCTGCGAAGGTCGGTCGAGTCGTCGGGCGGCTGCAGCGATTTCTGGGTGCGCTTGAGGGCGAGGGAACCGGGCGGCCGCCCGCCGAGCTGTTTGATGCGCAGGGCCAGTTTCTTCGCATGGCCAAGTTCCTCGGCGACATCCTCGTCGAGCGACTCCTTGACCTCCTCGGCGCGGAGTCCGTCGAGCCAAACGGAGTTGGCGAGGTAATTGGCGACCGTCTCCAGTTCGGCCGCGTAGGCGGTCTGCAGCAATGCGATGATGGTTTTGTTCTTCATGGTGGTTCTTATTGTGACGGATTAAGGCGAAAACTCCAGCCGTCGACCAGCGTGTATTTGAAGGCAGGTGTCGGGAAATTCGTCCCAGAGGCGGCGGATGGCGGCGAGCCCCGTGCAGTGGCAGAAGCCCATCTGCCGCGGCCGGTAAGCGCGCAGCACGCGCACCGTTTCCTCCATGCGCCGGGGGCCGGCATTCTCAAGGTGCAGCCCGCCAAACAACGCCCGCACGGGAGCGTCGCCGGTCAGCCGGACGATGTGCTGCAGGGTGTTGATCACGCCGGAATGCGCACAGCCTAGAACGACGACCACGCCCTGCGAGGTGGGCAGGTAGAGCGCCTGGTCGTCGAGCAGCGGGTCGGGCCGCGTGAGCGCCTCGTCGAGGAAAAACGGCCCGCCGGTGTCTTCAAAGTCGTTGGTCCGCGGAATCTCACCCGTCATCCACACCCCGGGCACGACTTCGCACGGCTTGGAAGTGGCGACGATGCGCCGCCGCGGGTTGCGAAATCCTTCGCGCTCGACGTACGCCGTGCTGATGCGTCGCGGGCCGGCTTGCGGATCGGAGCCTGAGAATTTCGCCTCGACGGCGCGCGGGTGGAAGAAAAGCGGTGCGCCGGGCGCGGCGGTAAGCGCGGTCTCGAGTCCGCCGACGTGGTCGAAATGGCCATGGCTGAGCACGATCGCGTCCGCTTGCACCAAATTGATGCCGAGTCGCGCGGCGTTGTGAGTGAGCGCCATGCCCTGGCCGGTGTCAAAGAGCACGCGGTGCGCGCCGGTGTCGATCCAGAACGAGAGCCCGTGCTCGCCGAGGATGCCGGCGCCGCGGGCGGTGTTTTCGACGAGGATGGTGACGCTGATCATCGCAGACCGTATTTTGTGCCCGGACCCTTTGCCTGGTTGCGGTGGCCTCCGCGGTAGCCCCGGCGGCCGCGCCGACGGGCGGTCGCTTCGTCGACCTGCTCCGTCCAGCCGCCGCGCGGGTTTTCCACGGTGTCGTAACGCGGAGCGAAGGGCTTGATGTCGAGCAAAGGTGTGCCGTCGATCACGTCGACACCGCTGAGATGCAGGACGTTGCCCTCGCGGCGCAGCAATCGCACGAGGCTCAGGCCGAGGGGGTTGGGCCGGCAGGGCGCACGGGTGGCGAAGACGCCGTGTTCGACGTCCTGCAAGACCGGCTTCACGCGCAACCGCGGCGGCTCTGCGCGGTGCAGCCAGTACAGCAAATAGACATGCGAGAACCCTTCGATGTCGGCCAGACCGTCGGCGTACTCCGGAAAGATCTCGGCTCGCCCGCGGCAGTCGGCGGCGTAGACCGGCTGGATCGGCGTGGCTTCCGCCCGCGTGTGCGGACTACGCAGGATGCCAATGGGGCGAAACGTGACGCTGGTGAGGTTCATGACAACGCGGTTTCGTTGTGCGCGGTGGAAGGTGATTCAATTCGTTTCTCAGGAAGGAGGCTCTGGCGTTGGAGCGCGGCGCTCATACGCCTTACGGCCAAAGACGAGTTCGTAAGCGCGGCAGAACGGGCAAACGCGGCCCTCGACCTTTCGCACCAGCCAGAAAGCGGCGCCGTGCTGATGCCGCCTCGCGCGCCGGCACACCGGACAGTTCAGGCAGACATTGGCCAGGGCCTGGTCGAGTCGGGGTGGTTTCTGCATAAGCATGTCAGTCCGTTGGGCACACCTTTTTCGCAAAAACGACTATCGGTTTTCACCGTACCGCGCGCGCATAAAAGTGGCGGCGGCGGAGATCAGGGCGACTGGCTCCCTTTCTTTTGTCTGGGCGCACGCCACACGACGTGGTTTCCGACCGGGTGGCCGCAGTGGCCGGTCGGTCACCGTCCGGCGCGGAAAAGACCGGCTTGGCAAACGAGCCGGCCGGCGGCATGGCAGCAACCGCCGGTGAATTTCCGTCCTTGCCGCCCGCTTGACTGGGAAAAGAGATTCACTCATCTTGTTATGAGCATATGCCCATAACACCGGCACGCAAGCCCTGATTTCGACTGCCATGCCCCGTCCGCTCTGTCCCCGTCGCATCGCCCACCGCCCGCCCGCCACTTACTTCAAGCCCGCCGGCATACCGCTGCGCGATCTGCAGGAGATCGAGCTGGGGGCCGATGAACTCGAAGCTGTGCGTTTGGCCGACGACGAGGACCTCTATAACACCGAGGCGGCGGAGCGCATGGGCGTTTCGCGGCAGACCTTCGACCGCATCGTGCGGCGGGCCCGGCGCAAAATCGCCGCCGCGCTGGTGCACGGGCAGGCGCTGCGGATTATGCATCCAGTCAGCAGCGTTTCCGATCCGCCTCATAAAACCCGCTAACTTCGGCCGGGCGGCTTTGTGCTGGCGGGCCGGCCTTCGCATCTTCCCGTCATGGACGTTCTCACACTCTCCCGCCTGCAGTTCGCCTTCACGATCGCGTTTCATTATCTCTTCCCGCCGCTGAGCATTGGGCTCGGCGTGCTGCTGGTGATCGTGGAGGGGCTGTGGCTGAAGACGAAAAACCCGCTGTTCCACCAGATGGCCCGTTTCTGGACGAAGGTGTTCGCGCTGACCTTCGCCATCGGCGTGGCGACCGGCATCGTGATGGAGTTTGAGTTCGGAACCAATTGGGCCACCTACTCGCGCTTCGTCGGCGACGTCTTCGGCAGCGCGCTCGCCGCCGAGGGCATCTTCGCGTTCTTCCTCGAGTCAGGATTCCTCGCGGTGTTGCTGTTCGGCTGGGACAAGGTCGGACCGCGGATGCATTTCCTCGCGACCTGCATGGTGGCATTCGGTGCACACTTCAGCGCCATCTGGATCGTTGTGGCCAACTCCTGGATGCAGACGCCCGCCGGCTTCCACATCGTGGGCGAGGGTCTGGCCGCGCGCGCGGAGATCACCGACTTCTGGGCGATGGTATTCAACCCGTCGTCGATAGACCGGCTCAGCCACACGCTCGCCGGCGCCTGGCAGGCCGGAGCGTGGCTGATGGTCAGCGTCGGCGCATACTACCTGCTGCGCCGCCGCCATCGCGATTTCGCGCTCGCTTCGGTGAGGATCGGACTCGGACTAGCCCTCGTCGCGGCGCTGTTTTCGCTGATCACCGGCGACGAAAGTGCGCGAGGAGTGGCACGCAACCAACCAGCCAAAATGGCCGCGTTTGAAGGCCTGTGGAAAACCACACCGCGGGCCCCGCTGCACCTGGTCGGTTGGGTCGACGAGAAAAACGAACAGACTCACGGTCCGGCCTTGTCCGGGCTGCTGAGCTGGCTGGCGTATGGCAGAACCGACCGGCCGGTGACCGGATTAAAGGAAATCCTCCGCGATGCCCGACCGCCCGTGAACTTCACCTTTCAGCTTTTCCACCTGATGGTCACCGTCGGCTTCGCCATGATCGGCCTCGCCGCGTGGGCGGTGGTGGCGTTGTGGCGCGGCCGGCTGGAGCAATCGCGCCTGCTGCTCTGGCTGCTGACCCTGTCTGTTCTCGGTCCGCAGATCGCCAACCAGGCCGGCTGGTGGGCCGCAGAGGTGGGGCGGCAGCCGTGGATCGTTTACGGCTTGCTGCGCACCTCGGACGCCCTGTCCGCCGTGGTGACCGCCCACCAAGTCGCCGCCTCGATGGTCATGTTCATGGTCGTGTATCTGCTGCTTTTTGCGGTCTTCCTCTTTCTGCTCAACGACAAGATCCGGCACGGACCGGACGACGCCGACCTGCAGCCGGCCGGCAAGTGGGCGCTCGGAATCCGTGACGGAAAAGGGGGTGCGGCATGAACATGAGCCTTGGTCAGAACACTGTCCGGTCATTGCGAGGAGCCCCGACAGGTCGGGGCGACGAAGCAATCCAGCCCCTCGACCAAGCTCGGGGTCCTGGGCCTGTCGAAGGGCTGGATCGCCACAACCCCGCCGGGCGGGGCCTCGCGATGCCCCGGCGAGGGAGGCGACTGCCATGACCTTCGGTAGCCTCGACCTGCACACGGTGTGGTTCGCGCTCGTCGGGGTGCTCTTCACCGGCTACGTGATCCTCGACGGCTTCGACCTCGGCGTGGGCGTGCTGCACCTGCTGGCGGTGCGCCGGGACGAGGACCGGCGCGTCTTCCTCAACGCGATCGGCCCGGTGTGGGATGGCAACGAAGTGTGGCTGGTCACCGGCGGCGGCGCGCTCTTCGCGGCGTTCCCGGCGGTGTACGCCACGGTGTTCTCCGGCTTCTACCTGGCGTTCATGGCGCTGCTCTGCGCGCTGATCTTCCGCGCAGTGGCGATCGAGTTCCGCAGCAAGCGCCCGTCGCCGCACTGGCGGACGTTCTGGGACGCCGGCTTCGCGGGCGGCAGCCTGTTCTCCAGCCTGCTGATCGGGGTGGCGATGGGTAACATCGCGTGGGGTGTGCCGCTCGACGCGCGCGGCGAATTCGCCGGCAGCTTCCTGGGGTTGTTGAACCCCTATGCGCTCCTGATGGGCGTGACCACGGTGGCGCTCTTCGCCATGCACGGTGCCATCTACCTCGTGCTCAAGACGGAGGGCGAACTGCAGGCGCGGG
>JBGOXZ010000006.1:0-27780 GCA_041479395.1 Opitutaceae bacterium | reverse complement strand
TAGCGCCCCGCCAGCGCGGTGAGCCGTTGCCGCTGCGCCTGCACGCCGGAGCGCAGCGCCGCGGCCAGTCGATTGGAAAGGTCATCGAGCCGCAGCTGGTTTTGTTCAACGAGGGACTGCGGCGACAGCAAACGCAACCGGCTGCGGGCGTGATCGAGCCGTTCCTGGGCGCGCGTCAACGCTTCTTCGAGTGCGCCGCCCATTCCATCCGCCGCGCGCGTCATCCGATCGAGACCGGCGAGAAAGTTGCTGGAAATCAATTCCGCCGCGGCGCTCGGCGTCTCGGCGCGCACATCGGCCGCAAAGTCACTCAAGGTGAAGTCGATTTCGTGCCCCACCGCTGAAATGACCGGCACCGAACATGCCGCCACCGCGCGCACCAGCGGTTCCTCGTTGAAAGCCCACAGGTCCTCCAGACTCCCTCCCCCGCGACCGATCACGAGCAGATCGAAGATGCCGAGCGATTCCGCCAGGTGCAGCATTTCGATCATCTCGGCGGCGGCGTCCTCGCCCTGCACCTTGGCCGGCAGCACGACGAGCCGGCCGCGCCAGCCGCGCCGTTGCAGGATGCGAATGAAATCCTGCACCGCCGCGCCCGTTGGCGACGTGATGAAGCCCACGGTCGCCGGCATCAGCGGTATCGCCATCTTCCGTTCGGCTTCGAACAGCCCTTCGTCCGCGAGTCGCTGTTTCAGCCGCTCGAATTCCTGCTGCTGCCGTCCCACCCCATCCTCCAGCAAGGCGCGGACAATGAGCTGATATTGGCCGCGCTGTTCGTAAACGCTGACTTCGCCATAGGCCAACACCTGCCGGCCGTCACGCAGCGCCAACGATTGCCGGCCCGCGTCGCCGCGGAACAACACGCAGGCCAGTTGCGCACCGGCGTCCTTGAGGGAAAAATAGACATGCCCGCTCGCCTGCACCCGCAAGTTTGACACCTCGCCGCGCACCCAACCCGGCTGAATGCCCGCTTCGAGCAACGCTTTCACCCGCCGCGTGAACTCGCTGACGGTTTCCACGCGCCGCCGATCGTCAGCGGACAGACTGGACACGTCCTTTGCCATAATGCTTCCGCACGAGGTGGACGATGATCGCGGCGGCGACAAGCAGGCTCACGCCCATAATGACCATGCTCGCCTTGCCATGAACAATGGCGTCACCGAAGACCACAAATCCAACGCCATAGGCCATCGAGACTGACCACGACACTCCCATGTAGGTGGGAAAGGCCACCCTGCCAAGGCCCAGCAGATAGCTTTGGAGAAAGAACGGCGGTCCCGGGGTGATGCGCACCAGCAGCGTCACCTCCACATGCTCGTCTTTCGCGATTTGTGGAATCTGGTGACCCGTGCGCGCGACCAGCCGTTCGACCAACGGGCGCAGCGCATGGCAGGCGAGCCAGTAGGTCAGTGCGAGATTGACAGCGATCGCCGCACCATAGGCCGCCAGGACTCCGCCGAGCCCCAGTTGCCCGCTGAAGGCCGGACCGGCGGGCAGCGCAAAAGCCAGCAGAGGAAAGCCCACCGCCGGCAGCACGGCCATCGCGGAGAAAAACACCCAGGGGCCGGTATCGCCAATCAGCGCCATGCCTTGAACGAAAAGTCCCTTCAGATCCACGCCCCGGAGTACCAGCACGCCGGCCACGAGCACAACCGCGCCCAGCGCGCAGGCCTTGATGAGCAGTCCTCGCTTCGATCCGGGTTTGACCTCCAGCATCTGGGCAACATGCCTGCCGCCGCCCCGCTGCGTCAAGGCCGCAAACGGGTGCGTTCGGCTTTGCTGGTGGTGGTCACCTGGAAAACGGTCATCCATCAGTGAGAAATTTGGTTAAAACTCGCGCAGGCCGTCATCGCCGCTGTGATTATGCTTCCCCCGATCGCATCGTATCTTATGGTGGGACGCCTCCGCATCCGATGAAGCTTTCGGTGGTCATCCCCTGTTACAACGAGGTCGGCACCATCCGCCAGATCGTCGAGCGCGTGCGGTTGGCTCCGCTCGAGAACAAGGAGATCATCATCGTGGACGACTGCTCGACGGACGGGACGCGTGACCTGCTACAGCGGGAGATCGCGCCGCTCGTCGCCAAGGTGCTCTATCATGATCGCAATCAAGGCAAGGGCGCCGCGCTGCGGACCGGGTTTGCCGCCGCGACCGGCGACATCGTTCTCGTGCAGGACGCCGACCTCGAATATGACCCGGATGAATACCCGCGGCTGATCAAACCCATCGTTGACGGCAAGGCGGACGTCGTCTTCGGGTCACGGTTCTTGGGTGGCGGCGCCCACCGCGTGGTCTATTTCTGGCACATGGTCGGCAACAATTTTCTGACCCTCTTCTCGAACATGCTGACCAACCTCAACCTCACGGACATGGAGACCTGTTTCAAGGTCTTCCGGCGCGACGTGCTGCGCCGGATCACGATTGAGGAGAATCGCTTCGGCTTTGAACCGGAGATCACCGCCAAGGTCGCCAAACTGCGGGTGCCCTTGTACGAGGTCGGCATCAGCTACTATGGTCGCACCTACGAGGAAGGCAAAAAGATCGGCTGGCGCGACGGCTTCCGCGCGCTCTACGCCATTGTGAAATACAATGTCTTCCGGTGAGCGATTCATCCTGATGCTCGGCATGGGCACCGCGGGGCAAACGGTCTGCCGTGGCGCATCGCCGACGGCCTCCGGAATTGCGGCAGCGGGCTCTGGCTCACGTCCCTTCGCTGACCAGGCGCCGGTTTTCTGAAATAGGATCCTGCGCACAGGTGCACCCGCCATGGCAATTCTGACGCTGTTGTGGTGTCTCACGCTGTTCGTCGGACTTGTCTTCGGCTTGGGGCTACCGCTGGTTTGCGGCCTGGCCCTGCGCGCCGAAGAAAAACTCTGCGCCGCGGCCGCGCTGAGCGTGGTTCTTCTCTATCTATGGGGCCTGATGCAGTACTGGTTGGACTTCCCGATTGCGGCCTCCACCGTGCTGCCGGCGACCGCGCTCGTTTTGCTGAGCGTACGCAGACGGGTCTGTGTCGAGGTGCTAAAGGATCCGGGGGCGCAGCGCCTGGCTGGCGCCTATCTCATCGCCACCGGCTGGTTGCTCGGCTTTCTCGCCCTCGTGCGGGGTTATTCGGGTGGCGGTTGGGCTTTGGATTGGGCCGCGCATTACGACCGCGCACGGCTGTTCCTCGAACACTGGCCGGCCCATCATCCCCTGTTCATCAACGATCTGCTGCCCACCAGGCCTCCCCTCGCCAACGTCGTCACCGCCACCTTCATGTCGTTGAGCGGTGCCGGCTGTCCGTTCTTCCAGATTTTCACCACCCTCGCGGGTTCCTTGGCTCTTCTGCCGGGCTGGCTCTTGGCCGGCCGCTTGGGCAACGGTGCCCGCCGCGCGCAGGCGGGGTTTGCCCTGTTGTTCATGCTCAATCCTTCCGTGCTGGAAAACGGCACTTTTGCCTGGACCAAACTGGTCACCGCCTTCTTTGTCCTGAGCGCGCTCAGCGTGTTCATTGCGGGGCTCGGGTCGGACTCCCGCCGCCATCTGGCCGCGGCGTTCTTCTTGGTCGCGGCCGGCTTTCTCGCCCATTATTCCGCCGGCCCGTATGCTGCCGCCTTGATCGCGGTTTATTTCTGGTCGCGCAGGTCGCGGTGGCGGAATGGCGCCTTTTGGGTTGATGCGGCGGTCTGCGCCCTGCCCGCCGCGGCGCTGCTTTCCACCTGGTTTGCATGGGCCCTCGGAGTTTTCGGTTGGAGAGGAACGTTTTTGACCAACACCTCCGTGACCGAATCCACCGTGCATTCCTGGGCGTCTTTCCTGCAGGAAAAGGGCTACAACTTATTCGCCACCTTGGTGCCTCATCCGCTGCGGATGGTGGATTACGAATTCATCGCGCAGGCCAGCCGGCTCGGTTGGGTGCGGGATTATTCCTTCCTGTTGTACCAAGTGAACCTGCCCCTGATGTTTGGCAGCGGCGGCGGCGTGGTGCTGGTGTGGCTTTTGTGGAAAGCCTGGAGGCAGCGCCATCCCACGCCGGCTTCACTGGGCAAGGGATTCTGGGTCTGGCTGATCAGTTGTGCGATTGTGCTCGGCGTAGCCATGTGTGGAGGCATCTACCCGTGGGGTGTGGCGCACGCTTGCCTCCTTAGCCTCGTCATCCTTGGCCTCGCGTTTCTGTCCGCCCGTTGGGATGACGCGCCGTGCTGGCTGCAAATCGTCTTCGCGGTGAGTCTGGCGGTGGATTTTGCGCTCGGCGTCGGATTGCAATTCTTTCTTCAGAGTCTGCCCCATCCCGTCGGCGACGTGCTGCGCGATGGTGGTGCCCAACTCGTCCGCGATTTTGGAACGTCCACCTGGGTCAACTTCCAAGCCAAGCTTCTGCAACGGTGCGAATTCGTCGGTGACTGGCCGGTCAACCGCCCCCTGTTGCTGGCCCTGCTCGCCTCCCTGTTTGCGCTGGCGGTTCTCCGGCTGATCCGCGAGCATGCCGCCACCTGCTCAACGCAATCCTGACTCCCCACGCGTTGCGGTGAACACGACCCTTCATGCTGCGCTGGTTTGACGAGCATCCTGACCCTGGTGGGCGGCGGGTCTGCTGTGCGCTCGTCTGGATGCGATTGATGCGGCTGGCGCGACCGACGGCGGGCGCCGGACCGCGGATGCTCTCTGAACCCGTTCTGCCGCGATGAGCCCGCCGTTCCCATCGCTCGTGCGCAGGCTTGGTTTGATCTCCCTCTTTGGAGCAGCCGCGGCCGCGATCGCCTTGTGGCTATGGAGCTGTTTTTGCCGATTTCCAATCTACGGGTGGAACGCCATCCGGCTGGCCCCCAGTTTCATGTGGCAGGCTGGCGTGAGTCCTTATCCGGGACCATCCGCTGGTCCGGTCACGACGTGGATTTACGGACCTCTCCCCATCATTCTCCAATGGCCGGCAACGTTGCTGCACGATGCAGCGGCCGCGTTGATGGCCGCGGGAATGATCAACCTGTTTGTGGCGGTAGTGCCGCTGGGCGTGGCGGTACAGGCACAAGCCGCACCCGGTACGCCGATCGCCACCCGGGCGTGGGCGTTACTCCTTGCGCTGGCCTGCTGGCCCGCCGTCAACCTGATTTTTTGCCAAGCCGGCAATATGGCGATTGCCTGCGGCCTTGTTGCAGGTGCGCTCGCCGCGGGCGCAGGGCCGCGTGATTCCGTCCGGCTGTGGGCGGCCGCTGCCGCCGCCACGCTGGCGCTCTGGTCGAAGCAGACCGAGTTCGGGCCGGTGTTGGGTCAGATCGCCTACTTCGGATTCCGTTACGGAGGGCGTGCTGCGGCAGTGCAGGCGCTGCGGATGGCCGCTGCCGGTGGGTTCTTCGGCGCGGTGTTCTGTGGCGTGTTCGGAGCTGAAGGACTGATCTATAACATGTTTGTCATCCCGGCCGCCCTCCCGCTCGTCGAATTCGCCGACAAGATCAGGTACCTTTCTTATGCCGGGGACATCGCGGTCTACCTGCTCGCCTACTTGGTCGTACCCGCGCTGCTCGTCGCCGTGCGTGCGCGGCGGTTTTTCCGGCGTGAACATCCGGCGCTGGCGCCCATCCTCGTATTCACCTGTTCCATTCCGTTTGATCTTGCCGGCTTTTTCTCCATTGGCGGCAACATCAATTCCTTTCATGCGGCCGTCTACCTGCTGCCGGCGACCGCCCTCTGGCTGGCTGGGCGCCAGCCCGGTGCAAAAACATGGTCGTGGCTCGCCCCGGTGGGGCTGGCCGCCGCGCTCACCCTGCAATTCGTGGCGCTGCGCCCTTTGCCCATGCGCCCGCAGCTGACCGGCCTCCGGCAGGGGGCCGCACTGGCGCGACAGCTTCCCCGACAGGTCTATTTCCCGTGGAATCCCCTGCTCACCTATTTCAGCGACGGTCGGTTTTACCATGCCGAAGACGGCCTGATCACCCGTTCCCTCGCCGGCCGGCCGGTGTCGTTGGCGGTCGTGAACGCCCACCTCCCATCCGCGATGTGCGTAGTCGCTTATCATCGCTACACGGTCGAGAGCTATGTGCGCAGCCTCATTCCCGCCAACGCCCAACGTGACACATTCGGCGAATGGATCTTGCTTTCATGGCCACCGCCCGAGGCTCCGCCCAACCCGCGCTGAGATTGCCTATTCCTCCGCCTGAACCAAACCTCCCGCCATGAGCGTGCCGCCACCGTTTTTCACGCGAAGGTTTGGAATGGTGTCGGTCCTCGGCGTGGCGGTGGCCGCAGTCGGGCTGTGGTTGTGGGGCTGCCTTTGCCTGTTTCCGGTTTCCCGATGGAATGAAATCAGGCTGGCCCCCAGTTTCATGGGGCAGGCCGGCGTGAATCCTTATCCGGGACCGTCCGCAGGCCCTGTCACCACTTGGATCTACGGACCTCTCCCGATCCTCGTGCAATGGCCCGCCACGCTGGCACACAACGCCGTCGCGGCCTTGATGGCGGCCGGGGTTATCAATCTGCTCGTGGCGGTGTTGCCGCTGGCGGTAGCGGTGAGAAAGCAGGCCGCTCCAGGTACACCGGCAGTCACCCACGCGTGGGCGCTGCTCCTGGCGCTGGCCTGCTGGCCCGCTGCCAATCTGATTTTCTGTCAGGCCGACAACACGGCCATTGCCTGCGGTCTCATCGCCGGTGCGCTCGTCGCCGGCGCCGGGCCGCGTGATAACGCTCTACTGTGGGTGTCAGCCGCGGCCGCGACCCTGGCGCTCTGGGCCAAGCAGACTGAGTTTGGGCCGTTGTTGGGCCAGATCGTTTACCTCGGCCTTCGTTACGGAAGACGGGCCGCGGCGGCGCAGGCGCTGCGGGCCGGTGCCACCGGTGGACTTGCCGGCCTCGGGTTCGGCGCCCTGTTTGGAGCCGACGGGCTGGCCTACAATATGTTCGTCATTCCAGCCGGGTTTCCACTCCTCGACCCCGCCGGCAAGCTCATGCATCCCCTCTATCTCGGGTCTGTCCTCACCTATGTGGCAGGCCCGGTGCTGCTGATTGTTCTGCAGGCGCGCAAACTTCTCCGCCGCGAGCATCCGGCACTGGCGCCGATCCTCGTCTTTGCCTGTTCGATTCCCTTCAATCTTGCCGGCTTTCTCACCATTGGTGGTAACATCAATTCCCTGCACGGGGTGGTCTACCTGCTGCCGGCCGCCGGCCTGTGGCTGGCGGCCCGCCGGCCCGGCCGCGGGGCCTGGCCGTGGCCGGCCGCCGCAGCGCTGGCCGCGATCCTGGCCGTGCAGACGGCGGGGCAGTGGCCCTTGCCCCTGCACCCGCAGTTGACCGGTCTCCGCGAGGGAGCGGCCTTGGCCAAGCTGCTCCCCGGACAGATTTATTTCCCATGGAATCCATTGCTCACTTATTTCAGCGAAGGCCGGTTTTATCATGCCGAGGACGGCCTGATTGTCCGGTCCCTCGCCGGCCGCCCGGTGCCTCCCTCCGTGGTCAAAAGCCACCTACCGCCGGCGATGTGTGTGGTGGCCTATCATCGTTACGCCATCGACGGCTATGTGCGCCGGCTCATTCCCGCCGGCGCCAAGCGCGACCGCTTTGGCGAATGGATTCTGTTCTCATGGATCCCGCCGGCGGCGGCGGCGAACACGCGCTGAGATTGCCAATTCCCCCGCCTCCCTCACCCTGCTGCCATGACCATCGCCCCATCCATCGCCGTCGTCATCCCGGTTTACAACGAGGAGCCCGTCTTGCCGGAATTGTTCCGCCGGCTCGCGGCGGTATTCGACCGTGAGCCCGCTTGCGCCTGGTCGGCCATCCTCGTGAACGACGGCAGCCGTGACCGGACCACGGCGCTGATCGCCGAGCAGCATGCGCGCGATCCGCGGTTCAAGCTCGTCGAGCTGTCGCGCAACTTCGGTTTCCAGAGCGCGCTTGCCGCCGGTCTGGCCGCCGCGGCCACGGCTGATGCCGTCGTGACCATGGATGCCGACCTGCAGGATCCGCCGGAGTTGATCCCGGAATTGGTGGCCGCCTGGCGCGGCGGCGCGGAGGTGGTACGGGCCGTCCGCCGCACCCGCAGTGAGACCGGCCTGCGGCGGGTGGCGTTCGACCTGTTCCACAAAATCTTTGGGGTGCTCTCCGATTTCCCGATTGAGCCCAACTCAGGCACCTTCGGTCTGCTCGGCAGCGCGGCGGTTCAATCCTTCAACCAGCTGTCCGAGCGCAACCGGTATTTCCCCGGGCTCCGCGCCTGGGTGGGATTCTCCCGGGCCGACGTTTACTATGACCGGCAGGAGCGCGCCGCCGGTCAGCCGCAACAAACCTTCCGCCGGCTGGTGCGCTACGCGCTTGACGGCGTCTTCAGCTTTTCCTACCTGCCGCTGCGGCTGCTGACCTACACGGGCCTGTTCATCGCGTTGCTGGGTTTCGCCGTCGGCCTGTTCTTCATCGTACGCCGGCTGCTCGGGATCGAGATAGCCCAGACGGGTTTCACCACGCTGGTCACCCTTCTGCTGTTCCTCGGCGGAGTGCAGCTTATCGGCATCGGCGTGCTCGGCGAATACCTCGGGCGGGTCTACGATGAGGTCAAGCATCGCCCGTCCTATATCATCAAACGCAAAACCGGCTTTGAGTAAGCGCGCCGCCATCGGCCTCGTGATCGCCGGCCTCGTCGCGCTGCTGGCGTGGGCGGGGTATGAACTGCTGTTCAACACGTTCATGCTCTACGACGACGAGGGATACGTGCTGATTTCCCTGAAGAACTTCGCCGCGCACGGCGCCCTCTACGACAAGGTCTATTCCCAATACGGGCCGTTTTTCTATCTCGCCTACGACGCCCTGCACCGGCTGCTCGGCATGGCGTGGACCAACACCACCGGTCGGTGGATCACGCTGGTGGACTGGCTGGGGGCCGCCGGTTTGTGCGCCGTGCTCGTCGCGCGCGCGCGCGCCGCCTGGCCGGTCGTCCTGTTCGTGCTCGCCGACGTGTTCACCTACCTGTGGATCATGATCAACGAGCCGATGCACCCCGGTGGAACCATCGCGCTCGTCGTCGCGGCCACCGCCTGGCTCGGCTGGGAAGCGCTGCGGGCGGGGCGGATGACGGTCTTCGCCCTGATCACCGGAATGGCCGGAGCGTTGCTTGCCCTCGTGAAAATCAACGTCGGCGCGTTCCTCGTCTTCTCCGCGGGTGCCTGGCTGCTGCTCGCGACCCGGGGGCCGTTCGGCGCTCCCGTGCGGCGGTGGCTGCCGTGGTTCGGACTACTGCTGCCCACGCTGCTGATGCAGGCGCTGCTCGAGCGTCCTTGGGTGCTGACGTTTGCGGTCGTGCTCGGTCTGGCCATCGCCGCAGTTTTGGTGGCCGCTGCTCCCGCCGCCATGTCGGTGCCCGTGCGGCTGCGTCCGTGGCTCGTCTTTTTCGGCGCGGGTTGTCTGGTCACCACCGGCATTGCCGTTTTGCTGCTACTGCGCGGCACCACCTTTCCCGGCTTCATCCGCGGCACCTTCACGGCACCACTACAGCAACCGGCCATCTATGCGTTTCCGGTCCGGTGGCGGCCCGGAGCAGTGCTCGTGGCCCTCGGCAGTCTCCTCGTGCTGCTGGCCGCCTGGCGCCGCCCGGATGACACCCGCCTGATCCGCTCTATCGCCTGGACGCGCCTGCTCGTCACGGCGCTTTTCCAACTCACCCTGCTGCCGTCGTTCTCCGCCAGCCAGGCAGCCGTTGGCCTCTGTTACGGTGTGCCGGTCGCCGGGATGTTTGCATGGCCGCTGCGCCGCCCTGGTTCGGCCACCACCTCCGCCGACCAAGCGCGTGGCTGGCTCGCCCTGCTTCTGGTCTTCCAGTCGCTGCATGCCTATCCGGTCGCAGGCAGCCAGCTCAATTGGGGCACGTTTTTGTGGGTACCGCTCATGCTGCTTGGCGCCGAAGAGGCGCTGGGCTATTTGCTGGCTGGACGCCCGGCGCCGCAGGTCATCCGCGCAACGGTCGCCGCCGCCGCCCTGCTCACGGCGCTGACCGGCTATGTCACGTACACACTCTCGCGCATCGCCTATTCCTATATGCAGAACGGCGAACCGCTCAAGCTGCCCGGCGCGGAACGCATCGCCCTGCCCGCAGACATCACCTCGGCCTTGCGCATCATCACGGAGAATGCCCGGGTCCACGGCGACATGCTCATGAGCCTGCCCGGCTCGTACAGTCTCAATCTCTGGTCGGACCTCCCCACGCCAACGCTGGCCAACGTCACCCACTGGTTTTCTCTGCTCAACGACGAACAGCAACAGGCAATCATCGGCCGCTTGGAAAGTACGCCGCGCCCAATCTTCGTGGTGCAGCACAACATCCTGAGGAGTCTGCTGGAAACCGGCTTCCACCCCACTGGACCCCTGATGAATTACCTGCGCCACGCCTATCACCGCGTTTTCGCGGTTGAAGGCTATACCTTTTGGGTCCGCAACACGCGCACCATTGCCCCGCTTTCCACCGGCCGGCTGCTCCGTCCTATCGGCGCCACGCCGGACATGCGGTGTCTGGAACTGACCCTGGCGCCGCTCCCCGGCGAGATCTCCTCGGTCGAGATATGGGATGTCGTCGACCGGCCGTGGCGTGTCCTCACGCTCGGCCCCGCCACGGCTCTCGCCCAAGTGACGCCGCTTTCGCTCGATGGCAAGGCCTTGGCGCCAGCGCGCAAGATCACGTGGCCGCTGGCCCTCAGCGAAGTGAGCCGCCTTTCGCTGTGCTTCATCCCGCTGCGACCGTTGCCTGCAGACCAGCGCCTTTTGGTCGCGTTGCTCGCCGCCGATGGCACGCGCGTGGGGTTTGCTCGTGTATTGCCAGCAAATGCCTTCGAGTTGCCGCCCGTGGACGCACCTTTCTCGCCAGCCCCGCCGGAGAAAACCATCAGCGACGGCGGACCACCAGCAGCAAACTGACGCCGAACGGCCATGGCACCCGGATGAACCCGGTGCGGACAAAAATGCGCTGCAGGAGCCAATTGAGCCACGCGGCCGGCTCACGGTCCTCGGCGCGTGGGCCCGGTGGCGTGCCGGACCGGGAGAACCAGCGCCGCCATTTGCGCACGAGCCACACGGCGGGATAGGCGGCCACGTTGGTGTAATTCACGTGCACCACCTCCCAGTGCGTCGCAGGAAACAGCGCCCGCAGTTGCGGGCGCGAGTAGCGCCGGTAGTGGTGCAGGGCCTCGTCCCAGTCACTCCACAGCGCCATGCCCGCCGGTACGGTGACCACCGCGAGCCCGCCCGGTTTGAGCAACCGGTGGAAACCGCGCACCACGGCCGCGGCGTCGGGCACGTGCTCCAGCACATCCAGCGCGGTCACGTAGGCCAGTGAGCCATCGGGCAGTGGCACCTGGCCGCCCGAGAGGCAGAGGATTTGCCCGGGACGAAACCGTTGCCGCAGAATGCGCAGCGCCTCCTCATGATCGTCGAGCACGAGCACCCGGCAGCAGCTCTCCATCTCCTTGGCAAAAATGCCGGTGCCCGCGCCGCAGTCCAGCAGCATGTCGTCGGCTTGGGCCGGCCGCGTCCGTTGTATCCAGCCATGGACCAACTCGCGCTTGCCGGCGTAATACCAATGGGTGCGCTCCACGCGTTCCAGGTTTTGATACTCCTCCGCATTCATGATCCAAGGTGGCGATGGCGCCGTGCACTTCCTGCTTGTGGATAGCGTCGTCAGCGACCGATACTGTGTCCACGCTTTTGTTGCCCGCCGCATGAAGCCGTTTCACCTGCCTTCCGTGGTTGTGACCGCCACGGTTGCCGTTTTGCTTGCGCTCCATTGGTGGCTGGGCGTGAGCGCGCTGTTTGCGAAGAGCGTGACGTCCGACGAGACGGCACACCTCACCGGCGGCTACAGCTATTGGCGGTTCAACGACTATCGCTTCCAACCCGAAAACGGCAACCTGCCTCAGCGCTGGGGGGCGCTTCCGCTGCTCTTGGAACAGCCACGCCTCGTTCCGGCAGACGCACCGGAGTGGTGGTCGATGTCGCACGTCTGGCTGGTCGGTCAAAAGTTCCTGTTCGAATCAGGCAACAATGCCGACTTCATGCTCGCCACCGCGCGAGCCACGATGGCGCTGTGGAGCGTGGCCACCGGGCTGCTGGTCTTTGGCTGGTCACGCCGGTTGTGGGGCGACGCGGGAGCGCTGTTCTCGCTTGCGCTCTATGTCTTCTCCGCCACGACCCTCGCCCACGGTCCCCTCGTGACGTCGGACATGACGGTGACGTTTTTCCTGCTGGCCGCAACCGGTGCCTTCTGGCGCCATCTCCAGCGCCTCGATGCCTGCAGCCTGGCCTTGAGCCTCACTGCCACCGCCCTCACCTGCGTGGCAAAATTCTCCTTCCTCCTTCTGGTGCCGGTCTACGCGCTGCTGATGGTCTGGCGGCTGGCCGAGCCGGTGCCGCTGATCGCGGGCTGGTGCGGCACGGAACGCGCATTCGCCGGCGGCAGGGCGAAGGTCGCGGCGATGGCGTCATCAGCTGTGCTCCATGGCGTGACCGCCTGGGTGGTGATCTGGGCATTTTTCGGTTTTCGCTACTCCGCCTTTGCGCCGGGTCTGCCGCCGGGTTGGAAGTTCTACCTCCCGTGGCAAGTCATCCTGCCAGCCTCGGGTTTCTGGCCGACCCTGATCGCGCATGCCCGGCAATGGCAGGTGCTGCCCGAGGCCTTTTTGCAGGGTTTTGCCTATATGCGCTTTGCAGCGGAGGAGCGCAACGCATTCATGAATGGTGAATACAGCATCACCGGGTGGGTCACGTTTTTCCCCTATGCCTTCATGGTCAAAACGCTCATGGCCGAACTGGGGGCGATTGCGCTCGCCTTCGGCGTCGCGGCGGCCCGCTGGCGGCGGGCGAGCGCTGGGCGCATCGTGACCGACCTGCGGCGGGGCGCGCCTCTCCTCGTTCTGTTCGCAGTCTATTGGGCCTTCTCGCTCGCCAGTCATCTCAACATCGGCCACCGCCACATTCTGCCGGTTTATCCAATTCTCTTCATTCTTGCGGGCGTGATTGTCCGGCCGGGGACTTCGCGCTGGCTGCACGGTGCCGCCGGGGCTCTGATCGGACTTGCCACGGTGGAGAGTACGGCCATCCGGCCGCATTATCTCGCCTATTTCAACCTTCTCGCGGGCGGCCCGGCCAGCGGCTGGCGGCACTTGGTCGATAGCTCGCTCGATTGGGGTCAGGATCTACGGGGCTTGGCCCAATGGTTGCACGCCCACCGGCAACCCGGTGAGTCGGTTTACGTGGCCTACACTGGGACAGGAGATTTCCGCTACGAAGGCATCACCGGTGAGGCGCTCGCGCCCTATTACATTCACTACCGGCCGCGGCGCTGGCAGGAGCTGAAGCCCGGCCTGTACTGCGTGAGCGCGACGGAACTCCAGGACGTCTACAGCCCATTCCGCGGCGCGTGGATTCCAGCACGCGAAGCAGCGTATCAACGTCTCCTCCGCCAGATGCGCGCGGAGATGGCCGAGGGAAAACGCGATACGCTGATCGCCGAATTTGGCGAAGGACCCTCCAAGCTGTTATGGGATCTTGACCGCTTGCGGTTCGCGCGGCTCGCGCAGTATCTGCGTCTGCGCCGGCCGGACGCGATGATTGGCTACAGCATCCTGATCTATCGGTTGTCTGCCGACGAAGTGCATGCCGCCGTGGATGGGACAACCGCCGAGCTGGCGAATGCGATGGAGCGCGCCCTGCGGGAGCGCTGACAGTTCAGGGCAGCTGGCGCAGCCAGTCCACCAACTGGTCCGCGTCCACCGTCGCTGCGATAGACGTGATCTTCTTGGCCTCGGAGAGTTTCTTGCGCTCCTTGGCCCAAACCAGGAGTTTCGCTTCATCGACTCCAACCACCCGGCTGATGCGTACGAGATACGGCGGGGCGAAAGCCTTCTCCTCAATCAGTTCGAGCTGGATGCCGGGCCCCAAATCGTCCTCCGCCGAAATGAACCGCTGATTCGGCGCAAGTTCGAGTCCCACGCGCTGCACGACGATGATTTCGTCGAAGCTGTGCCGCCGGTAATGATACAGAAACGCCTCCGGTCGCAATGAGAGCGCCACGGGGTTGATGCTGGATTTGCGGTAAAGGAACCACTGCAAGCCCGCATTGTTGTCAATGGCCAGGACGGACTTTGACCCCAAGGCGCGGATGTACCCCCCAAGCCAGTTGGTCGTGCGCGCGGCGAAATTCTCCTCCGTGAAGCGGTGCATGGCCGACGCCGGAATGGTGACACTCACGATGTAAACAAGCACGACGCCGATCAGGACAGACCAGCGCTGCCGATGGCTCGTCAGCCGTGGCAGGACAAAGATGAAGGCGAAAATCAGCAGGATGTGCGCCGGCAGGCTGAGCCGGCGGATGATGGGATCATCCCATCTGCCCCAGAAGTAGCAGAGCATGAGACCCGTGTGGATGAGCAGCCCAAGGACGAAAATGCAAAATGCCGCCGTCGCCGGCTCTTGGGCAAAGATCTCACGATGATGCTTGTAAAGCGTGAGTACAAAAAAGCCGACCCCGAAGGCGCCCAGCACCGCGACCAGCCAGGAACTCGGCTGCGTGCCGTCGAAACTTAAGAAAAAGTTCATGGCATGGCCGACGTTGTCGTAGAAATACTGCGGCCCGAACGGCTGCGTCGCTCCCGCCACATCGTTGAGCTGCCAACTGGCCTGGGACAAATTGAAGACGTTGTGCTGCAGCGGCAGGAGGAGCAGCAGCAACGGCGTAAAGATCAACGGCCACGGCAGATCTACCCGGCGTTCGCGCCACCACGTGTAGAAGATCGTCGCGCCCACCGGCAGAATGAAGACCGCCGATTCGTAGCGGACCTCGGCGAGCAGCACACCGGCCAGCGCAAAGGCGCATAACCGGTCGGCTGTTGGCCGCTCGGCATAGCGCAGACCCAGCCAACAGGTGAGCACGATTATAACCATGTTCAACAGCTCGAAACCGCCTCCGGTGGCATTCTGCGCGACCAGCGGGACCGCGCAAAGCAGTAGCACCGCGGCCACGCCAGCCGGCGGGCCGCCCAAGCGACGGCCGAGCACGTAGAAAAGTCCCGTGAGGGCGAGGCTAAGCAGGGCGTTGAGCGCGAAGACGTTGGTCACCCGGTAGCCCGCAAGATCGTGCACCAGCGAAACCAGAAAGGGGAAAAGAAGCGGACGTTTGTCGACGTAGACGTTAAGCGGCGTGAAGTTGCCGGCATAATTGTAACCGCGCACCACCACCGCGGCCTCGCGTTCGAAGTGCATCTCCATTGCCGTCGAACCGAGCACCACCTCGTCTGCCACGACCTTGAATTCATGTCGCTCGTGGAGATGGAGAAACATCGCCATGCCCAGCACGAACACGCCGACCCGCCACCAACCGCGCCGGTCGCGCAGTTGCCTCCACTCCGCCCACAGGCTCCGCACAAAATGCCACGCAAACAGCACAAAACCCAGCAGCACCATCCAGTAGCCGCCGTGTCGGACAATGCCGACCGCCTGGGCCGGGGTGAAGGTCACAAATCCCACCGTCAGCGAGAGCAAGACGACGAGCGCCAGCAGGACAAATTTTGGGGGCATGGACAAAAAAGCCGCCCGCAGTATCTGCGGGCGGCCTTGAGATTGAAAACCAAAAACTTACTGGGCGTAAGTCAGCGTCCTTGCACCCGCAATGCCGCTGACCGTGATCTCTACACCCTGCGTGTAGGTGGCTGGATAGGCCTCGTTGGCCACCGTGTTCAGGGCCTTGATGTAGGCCGAGGAGCCGACGAGCGATGCGATGCCGGCCGTGGACGTGCCGTTTTCCAGGAAGTACTGGTCAGCCGCCGCACCGAGCTGGCGCATGTTGTTCAACACGGCCTTGTCCTGCGAGCTGGCGCGCACCTTCTGGAACGCGGGAATAGCCATCGCGGCCAACAGGCCGATGATGACCACCACAATCATGATTTCAACCAAGGTGAAGCCCTTGCTGGAACGAATGAGTTTGTTCATATGATGGATGATACAGTTGGTTACAGTTGGATGATATAAGCCGCCTCGGAATGAGGACGACAAGTGCAAGTGCATTACAAATACTTGTTCGCAGCAAGGGGAATCTTATCAAAAGGCTGTAAAAGCAGGTGGCGACACCAGTGGTAGTGGAACCGTCGTTTCATCGGCTTGCCGATTCCTTGAATTCCATACCAGTCAAGATCATGCCAATTCGTGATCGGCCGATAGCCAATCACATCAGGAGATCAAAAACCGCCCGTGCAACGCCGGGCGGTTTCCAGGAAGAAAACCCTGGCTTACTGCGCGTAGGTGAGTGTCCGGGCACCCGCTATGCCGATAACCGTGATCTCGATACCCTGCGTGTAGGTGGCCGGATAGGTCTCGTTGGCCACCGTGTTCAGGGCCTTGATGTAGGCCGAGGAGCCGACGAGCGATGTGATGCCCGCCGTGGATGTGCCGTTCTCCAGGAAGTACTGGTCGGCGGCTGCACCGAGCTGCCGCATGTTGTTCAACACGGCCTTGTCCTGCGAGTTGGCGCGCACCTTTTGGAAGGCGGGAATGGCCATCGCGGCCAGCAGGCCGATGATGACCACGACAATCATAATCTCTACAAGGGTGAAGCCCCTACTGAAACGAATAGTCTTATTCATGGGAGGATAATCTAGGCGGATTGAACAATAACTAGGATTCAGGCCCCCGAAGGGAGAGAATATGGATAGCAGAGTAAAAGCCTTCGCTTAAACGACAAGTTGGAAGTCTGAAAACATCCATGAAAAACCTCTGAATCTGGCGGCCGACCCCAGACTACTCCGGCAGCAAATCTATACCAAGCACGGGAAAAATCCACTTACCAGTCCACCGGCGTGGTCTGCTGCCAATCACCCATTTCAGGATTGCATGATGTTCGCCGCTAATTCGTTCCCTGCCGGTCGAGACGGACGCCGTGAGGGAATGAACATGGTGCCCGGTGGCTTGAACACAAACGGGAAGGGCTGATCAATTGACCGCCCATCCCTCCACGGCGCGTCCGTGTTTTCGAGGGAATGCTTACTCCGCCTTCTTTCTTCGGCCTGTCGCGGTGCCGGTGCGTTTTGAAGGAGTCCGCTCAGCCAGCAATTCGGACACGGCCACCCGGGATGCGTCCCTCCATAGCAATTCGAGACGATACTTGGTCCGGTTTTCCGCCGTGAACAGATGCACCATGATCTCGAACGCGTCGAACACCGTCCAGCCGCTGCCCTGGGTGTTCTCCACCCCGATGATTGGCACCCGGGCGCCATCGAGCGCGTTCTCGAGTTCAAGCCGGAGCGCCCGCAGATGCGGCTCCGAGGTTCCCGTCGCCAAGACGAGATAATCGGTGATGGATGACTGTGCTCTCACGTCGAGCACCCGCAGGTCTTCCGCCTTCTTCTGGTCGAGGGTGCGCACCACGAGTTTCAGCAGCTTCAGGGATCTGGCAGCAGGTTTCTTGCGGGCCGCGGATTTGTTCATGCAGCTTATCGGTAGAGTTGATGGGCTTCGATGTAGGCGATGACTTTTTGCGGACAAAAATAGTGCAGCGACAGTCCCTGCCGGACGCGCTGGCGCAATTCGCTGGAGCTGATTTCAATCAGGTGGCCGTCACAGCGGCGGAGACGCAATCCCGGAATATCCGGTGTCTGTTTGGCCGGGTGCCCCGGTCGCTCCAGAAAAATAAACTCCACCATCCCGGCCAGTTCCCTGATGTCTTTCCATAAGTTCATCCTGGGCAACTGATCGCCGCCGATGATCCAAAAGAGTTCATCATGCGGAAACATGGCGCGAAAATGCCGCACCGAATCGACGGTATAACTCACGCCGCCCCGCCGCAACTCCACGTCCGAAATCTCAAACCTTTTATCCCACGCGATGGCCGCGTGCAGCATGATCAGCCGATCTTCCGGACTCGACTGCACCTCCTGCGGTTTGAGCGGCGCCTGCGCTGCCGGCACAAGAACAAGCCGGTCAAGTTTGTATTGCTCGTAGACATCCTGGGCCGCCAGTAGGTGGCCGAAATGCACCGGGTCGAAACTGCCGCCTAGAAATCCGATCTTCAAGCCAGTCGTCCGTCGTGCGGGTCAGAGGTTCATGCGGTTGCGGCTGTGGCAGATTATCCAATCCAGGATGCACCCACACCTAAAACGGATTTCCATGTGAGCAAGGCCAAACGCGGCGGGGCGTTCCAAGTGAGATCCCGGAACCGAGACCGAGGGGAAAACCCGCGTGCTCGAAGGGTTGGACGATCCACCATCTCTTCCTTCTTGGTGCTGCGTCTTGATTCGCGGGCGGCACCACTGCGTGCGCGAAATGCCCGGGGCCGGACTCGAACCGGCACGGCCTTGCGGCCAGGGGATTTTAAGTCCCCTACGTCTACCTTTCCGTCACCCGGGCGACGCATTGATTTTCGCTTTCAGATTGCCGATTTTCGCTTGCCTTGAGCAAGCGGTAAATCGGACTGGCCCGTGCCTCCGCGTTGCGGCCGTCTTCCGGTCTTCTCGCCGCAATCTCACCCCTTTCCCTGCGCCTCGGCGTGCCGTGGCCGAAACGATTGGCCGGCACCATCAGGCACTGCTGATCACAGGGATGCCATCGCTGCTGTCCAGACCGTGGGCGCCAAGGCAATCCATCTTTGCCATCGGCACCAGCTGTCTGGGCATCTGGCAATTGGCCTTTGAAATTTGTCGGCGATCTGGCATTTGAAGCTCGAGACTCTGTCTCGGTTATGGCCCCGACCGTCATCCAGCATCCCTTGGTCACCCATGTGCTCACGCACCTGCGCGACAAAACCACGAAGCCTGCGCTCTTCCGCACGCTCTGCGACCAGATCACGCTGCTGCTCGCGCTGGAAGCCACGCGTGACCTCGCTACCGAGGAGAAGGCGATCGACACACCGCTCGAATCCATGATCGGGCGCGTGCTCGCCAAGCCGCTCGCCGTGGTGGCCATTCTCCGGGCCGGCCTCGGCATGGTGGAGCCGTTTCTCGATCTTTTTCCCGACGTGAGTGTTGGCTATGTCGGCCTCGAGCGCGACCACGTCACGGCCATCGCGCACTCGTACTACTGCAAGTTGCCCCCGCTCGACGGACGCCGGGTGCTCGTGGTTGACCCCATGCTGGCCACCGGCGGTTCCGCCGCCCAAGCACTCGACGTGGTCAAGGCCGCCGGGGCCAGGGATCTGGCGCTGGTATGCATCGTGTCGGCCCCCGAGGGCGTGGCGCTCGTCGAGCAGCGTCACCCCGATGTGCCGATCTTCACCGCGGCGCTGGACCGCGAACTCAACGCCAAGAAATACATCCTGCCCGGCCTCGGCGACTTCGGCGACCGCTTGTACGGCACCTGAGCGGCCCGGGCTATTTCCAGCTCAACACCAGGCGCCCGAAATAGGTGGTGTCGAGCCGTTCGATGCCGGGCGGTGGCTTGCTGTTGTAGTCGTTGGATACGCCGAGCCGGAGCTTCCAGGCGGACTTGGGCAGCGGAATGTCAAAGTCGGTTTCGTGGGTGATGCTGATGTTGGCCAGGTTTTCCAGCGTTGGCACGATCGCGATGCGCGTCGTCAGGAGGGATCGGTCGAATTGCCGGGTGTCGTTGAGGCCTAGGTCGAGGCCGATGGAATTCACATCCTGGATTGTCGCATGCCGGTAATCCTCGTAGCGGTACGCCAGGCCCACGCGCCCGGTCAGCGTCTGGCGGATCTGTTTGATGAAATCGTAGCCCGCGCCGGTCGCGGCCAGATTGTAGAGGCGGAGGTTCTTGATGTGGTCAAACCCGCCTTCGTCGCGCGCATACCACGAGTTTTTGTCCGCGTAGTTGCTGCTGTAATCGGCGCCGGCTTTGAACTGGTCGGCGGACTTCAACCCATCGCTGACCTGGCGGTTGTAACTCGTGGACAGGATCAGCGTGTCCTTCAGCCGGGTAAGCGTGGCGGTCAGGCCATAGGCGGTGCCAAGCTGGCTGTGGTTGCCGTTCTTGCCGGTCACATCGACCGCCGCCTCGTAGGACCAGTGGCGGCGCGGCCGGATCCCCGGCGGCTCCGGCGCGCCCGGCAGCCAGGAGGTGGCGATCTCGGTGACGGTCGTGCTGACCAGGCCGGCTGCCGCCACCACCTGAATCTTGCCGTTCACACCGGACAGCCGGCCATCGTAGCGCGTGCCGTTGATCAGACGCACGGACATTGGCGCGTCGGTGTCGAGGCGGACGATGTGGGTTTGGGTGACGATGATCACCCCCGCGTATTCGGTGTCCAGGTAGACCTTGCCGCCGGTGATCTTCGTCACGTGGCCCACCAGGTGCGCGCCCTCCTCCGTTTCGATGACATCGGCCCGCAAGCCGCCGGCCGCCCCTGCGGCCACGAAGAAAACCAACGACGCGATCAATGGGTATGGCACGACCTTCATCGCGCGCGAACCAATCGGCGGCCGGAGTCATGTCAACACCGGCCTCCGGTTTTTTTGCGGGCGTGCATTCTGCCATCCTCGCCTCGACAATTTTCGCGGCCGCGCTCACCGTGCACTCTGCAACCAAGCCCCCATGCACGTGGAACGATCCGGCCTCCTGCTCGCCGACCGCTGGACTGACTACCAGTTGCTCGACTGCGGCGACGGTCTGAAACAAGAACGATGGGGACCCTACGTGCTGGTGCGGCCCGACCCCCAAGTTCTCTGGCCGCGCCGCAATCAGCCGCCGGGCGCGCCTTGGGAGGACTGGGATGGCTTCTATCATCGCAGCCCGACCGGTGGAGGCCACTGGGAGTTCCGGCAGGCGCTGCCGGAACAATGGAACGTTCGGTATGGGCCGCTCAATCTCACCTTCAAGATCCGGCCCACCGACTTCAAACACACCGGCCTTTTCCCCGAACAGGCGGTCAATTGGGAGTGGTGCTCGCAAGTAATCCGTTCAGCTGGCCGACCCGTGCATCTGCTCAACCTATTCGGCTACACCGGCGCCGCCACCTGCGCCGCCGCCGCCGCGGGTGCGAGCGTCTGCCACGTCGACGCGGCCGAAGGCATGGTCAAGTGGTGCCGAGAAAACGCCGCCCTCTCCGGCCTCGCCACCGCATCCGTCCGCTATATTGTCGACGACTGCCTCAAGTTCGTGCGGCGTGAGATCAAACGCGGCCGCCGTTACGACGCGATCGTCATGGATCCGCCCACCTACGGGCGTGGCGGCGGCGGTGAGCTATGGAAACTCGAGGACCATCTCTGGCAATTGCTCAGCGAGTGCCGCCGCGTGTTGGCCGATCGGCCGCTGTTCTTCCTCATCAACGCCTACACCGCGCGGTTTTCCCCCACCGTCATCATGAACCTGCTCGCCGCGTTGATGCACGATGCGGGGGGGCACATCACGGGCGGCGAGGTCGGCCTGCCTGTCGCCGCCGACGGCAAGATCCTCCCCTGCGGCATCTATGGCCGCTGGGAGTCATGACTTCTCAGCCGCCGCCTGCCATTTTTCACTTCGCGCCCATGCCCCCGCTCGCCGCCGCCTACTTCGCCACCGCCACCGGTCTCTTGAAACGTGCCTACGAGACCAACCGCCCGCTGCTCAAGCAACTTGGGCTGCTCATCGGCCGTTCCGTCGCCGCGGGCGGCGTCATCCACGCCTTCGGCAGCGGGCACAGTGAGATCATCGCGCGCGAGATCGTCGGTCGCGCCGGTGGACTTGCCTGTGTGAGCGCCATCTATGACGCCACCGGCGGCTTCGTCGAAAATCTTATCGGCTACGGCGGCAAACTCGCCGAACGCCATGACCGGCTGTACGGATTGCGCTCCGGCGAAACGATCATCGTCATCTCCAATTCCGGCAGGAGTGCCTCAGCCATCGAGGTGGCGCTCTACGCAAAGCAGAAAGGCCTGACCGTCGTCGGCCTGACGAGTGTGGCCATGGCGCGCTCGGCCCGGACGATCCATCCCGCAGGTAAAAGCCTGCCCGCCATCGCGGACTATGTGCTCGATAACTGCGGCGTGTCGGGTGACGCCATCGTGGATGTCGCCGACAATGTCCGTGCGGGACCGACGTCCACGCTCGCGGGCGCGATGCTGCTCAACCTCCTCTTCCTCGAGGTGGTCGAGTGGCTCAAGACCAACGGACATCCACTGCCCATCCTGCGCAGCCAAAACCTGCCCGGAGCCATCGAATACAACCGCACGCTGGCGGAGAAATACACCGGTCGCCTCAGCAAGCCACTGGCGTAGCATTGTCTTTGGTCAAGGAGAACGCCAAGACTGCCCATGTGCATGGAGATGGAATGAACTCGCGCAACGTCTCCGTGATCGCATTCCCCCCGCCGTGCCTTCCGTGCCTCATGCCATGAGTTTCAGGATCGGAGTCGACGGCGGCGCATCAAAGACCGAATGCATCCTCGTTGATGCCCACGGGGCCGAGGCCGCGCGGCACACCGGACCCGGCTGCAATCCGAGCCTGATTGGTCAGGAGCGCGCCCGCCGCATTCTCCAGGACGCACTTCAGACGCTGGTCGCTGGTCGTGCATCACCGGTGATCGACCGCCTCCTGCTCTGCATGGCGGGCAGCCGGTCGTTCTGGAATAACACGGCTGCCGCGCTCAGCGGATTTGGCCGTGTCGAAGCGACGCCCGACTCCCTGCCCGTGCTCGAACTCGCCACCGGCGGCGCACCTGGCTTGGTCTTGCACGCCGGCACCGGCTCGTTTGTCGCCGCCCGCGCGCCGGATGGAGCGATTCATTACGCCGGTGGACTCGGCTGGCGATTTGGCGATGGCGGCAGCGGCTACGACCTGGGCCGCCGCGCCATTGCCCACGCCTTGCTTGAGCTCCAAGGTTGGACGCCGCGCACCGCTCTCGCCGACGAGCTGATCAAACACACCGGGCTCGCCGACTACACGGCCAACTCGCGCCTTTTCCATACCGACGCAGAGGCGAACGCTCAGATCGCCGCATTTGCGCCTCGGATTGTCGATCTGGCCGAGCACGGCTGTGGTCCCGCGCAGCAAATCATCGCCGAATCACTCACTGACCTCGCCGTGCTCGTGAACGGCGTGCTGCAACGCCTTTTCGCCCTCGCAACGGCGGATTCACCGGTTCCTTGCGGCATCTCCGGGGCCTTGCTCAATCGACCTCCCTGTTTGTACACACTGCGCGCCCTCGCAGCCACCCATGCCTGGCCCGTGCAGCTGCAGCCTGTCACCGCCCCCCCGATCGAGGGTGTGCGCCGGTTGTTGATGAAGATGGCATGACTGATCCGTGCTTCCGCTGAAGCCTAGCGGCCTGCGCCCCGGCTGGTTGCGGGCGTGCAGAGCGGGTTTGCCTGCACGCCGCGGCTCGTTACCCTGCCTTTATGCCCGCAGACGCGGCAAACATCATCCAGACGCAGAAGAAGCCGAGCTATCCGATCAATGACGAGCTCCGGGCATACCTGCACCGCTACCGGCGCGACCGCGAGCTGCCGGTCACCTATGAACGGCTCCGCGATTTTCAGGAGACCGCGCAGCTCATTGACGCCGACGGCCAGCCTACGCTTTGGGAGACCGTCGCCTACCGCGCCGAGGACATGCGGGCGCTCAATGACGATCTGAAACGCATCTACGCCCTGCTCAAGGTCGACGGCGATTTCTCGGTCATGGCGCACCTCTATATCGACCGCATCGATTTCTGCGCGTTTGGCAACTCGCAGCCGTTCCGCATCCGCATCGTCAACGCCTACAATGACAATCCCGACCATTTCTACATCAAGAAGGCCGATGCGTCGCGGGTGTACGGGCTTGAACTCGAGCACCTGCTCTCCCCCAACCGCCTCAGTTTTCTCACCTGCGGCGGCATGCTGGTCGAGGAACACATTCCCGGCATCCCCGGCGACATCTTCATCGAACGCTGGCTGCATCACAGCGACTTGAAACCTGTCCGCGTGGCGAAGGAACTCGTGAAGTTCAATGAGCGCTGTTTCATCCGCCTGCTCGGGGACATGCGCTCTTATAATTTCGTCGTCGTGATGATGCCCGACTTCGAGGACGCGCAGATCCGCATCCGTGCGATGGACTTCGACCAGCAGTCTTACAACGGCCGGAAAAACTACTACCTGCCGCAGTTTTTCAAGGAAAACACGCCGCTCTCGCTTTACTGCCTCAAGCATCTGCGCTACGAGACCTCGCTGCAATATCAGCGCGAAGAACAGACGCTCATGCTGCAGCGCTGCGAGATTGCCGCGCATCGTCTCGGCTATCTGCTGCAGGTCATGGCGCGCGACCATATCGCGCCTGACGAAAAGGTGCGCCAGCTCCGGGAGAGTCTCGCCGAGCATTTTCACTCCGAGCGTCACCTGCATTGCCAGACCATGGGCGAACTGGTCCGTGAGAACCTTGAAACCCTCCGGCGCAACATCGGCAAGCCGGCCACGCCGCTCGTGGGTGAGGAGGAGCTCGGCTGAGTCACCCCGCCAGCGCGCCGCCGCCTCACGCCAGCGTGAGCACGATTTTGCCGAATTGCGCGGCGCTCTCCATGCGGCGCAGCGCCTGCTCAGCGCGCTCAAGCGGCAGGAGAGGGTCGATCACCGGCACGATGTGACGGGCCTCCACCAGGCGCACCACGGCCGCAAAGTCCGCCGGCGAGCCCATCGTGGTGCCCAGCAGGGATATTTAACCTTGCGGGCATCGAACCGGCGAATTCCCGGCGGTGGCGCCGTAGAAGGCGATGCGGCCGCCCGGGCGAGTGAGCTCGATGAGGTGGGCGAAACCCCCGCCCATGGCACCATCCACAATCATATCGAATAGACCGGCCCGCCGCTGGAGCTGCGCGGCCCAGTCGGCGTCACGATAACTGGCGCCGCCCGCCGCGCCGAGGGTGCGCGCCTGCATCAGTTTATCCGTGGAGCCGGACGTGACATAGACGGTCGCACCCGCCGCCAGCGCGAACTGCAGCGCCAAAAGGGCCACCCCGCCGCCGATGCCGGTGATGAGCACGCTCTCGCCGCCGCGAAGCTGACCGCGGACGAACAGGGCGCGCCACGCGGTGAGACCGGCGAGCGGGAGCGCCGCGGCATGCTCCATCCCGAGGTGCGCCGGCCGGGGCACCAGATTGGTGACCGGAACCGTGATGGCCTCGGCAAACATCCCGTCATCCGGCAATCCGAGAATCCGAGAGCCAGTCCCCTGCGCCTGCGGATCGGCGCCCCAAGCGAGGCTTGGGTTGATAATGACGGGGCGGTCCAGCCAGTCGCCATCGGCCTCCGCGCCGACGGCCTCGACGACCCCCGTGCCGTCGGAGCCAGGGATGATCGGAAACTTCAGGCCGGAGTAGCGGCCCTTTTGAATCCAGAGGTCGCGATGATTGAGGGCGGCGGCCTGCAGGCGCACCCGGACGAAGCCCGCCGCAGGCACGGGATCAGCAACCTGTTTGATGACGAGCGGCTTTTCGACTCCTTCAAGAACAGCGGCTTTCATCGGCGTCCGGGTTGGGCCAACATCGCGGCTGCCGCCCCAGACACAACTGGCCGCACGCCCTACCTCTTTTTGAGCTTCTCGAGCAACGCCCGGGCATCAGGGCTGACCGCACCGCAATCTCCGCCGCCGCAACCGGATTGCTGACGCTTCACGAGCGCGCGACGCACCAACCACGTCGCGGCGACTGCGACCACCAACAGCGCGGCGATGGTTTGGACCTCGGATGTCATACTGGCCTCACCTTAAACGACACGAAACACATTAAGAAGAATATGTCACACCGGGCGGAAAGATTCTTTGAGCTGATGGCGGGGGTCTTGGGTTGTCCTGTTTCAGAACCCCAGCGCGCGGCCAGCCTGATAGACGACGAGGCATACGAGCCATGCCGTGCCCGTCATGTAGGCGGTCTGGAAGAGGGGCCAGCGCCAGGAGTTGGTTTCGCGCCTCACCACGACCACCGTGCTCATGCACTGCATGGCAAAGACGTAGTAGATCATCAGCGTGAGGCATACGAGCGGCGTGAAGAGCGGCCGGCCGCCGGGCCACGTGGCGGTCTTCAGCGCGCTCCGCAACGGCGTGACATCCGGACTCTTGCCGCCCTCAAAGTGGTCCACGCTAAACACGACGGCCATGGAACTGACAAACACCTCCCGCGCAGCGAACGAAGTGACGAGGCCGATGCCGACGCGCCAGTCGAAGCCCAGCGGTTTGATCACCGGCTCGAGCACGCGTCCCGCCGTGCCCGCAAAGCTGTGGGCAATCTGCTCCTGCGGCGTCGTGCTGCCGGGATGCTTGGGATAGGCGGTGAGGAACCAGAGTACGATCGAAATGCCGAGGATGATGGTGCCCGCGCGGCGCAAGAATAGGCCGGCGCGTTCCAGCATGTGGAGCACCACGTCCTTCATCCGCGGCAGGCGGTAGGGCGGCAGCTCCATGATCATCAGCGGCGGCTCGCCCTTGAGCAGGAATCGCTTGAACAGCCACGCAAAACCGAAGGCGCCCAGCGTGCCGAGGGCGTACATGAGCAGCATGAGGCCCACCTTCGCGCCGACGGGCACGCGGTCGCCCGGAAGCAGCGCGGCGATCATCAGCAGGTAGACGGGCAATCGCGCGGAGCAGCTCATGAGGGGCGCCACGAGAATGGTCACGAGGCGGTCCTTGGTGTCCTCGATGGTGCGCGTGGCCATGATGCCGGGAATCGCACAGGCATACGAACTGAGCAGCGGGATGAACGATTTGCCATTGAGGCCCACGTGGCTCATCAGGCGGTCCATGATGAACGCCGCGCGCGCCATGTAGCCGGTGCTTTCGAGCAGGCCGAGGAAGAAAAACAGGATCAGAATCTGGGGCAGAAAAATCACCACTCCGCCCACGCCAGCGATCGCGCCGTCGGTGATAAGATCGCGCAGGTCACCCGGCGGCATCACCCCCGTCACCCAGCCGCCGAGCGCGGCCACCTGCGCGTCGATCCAGTTCATCGGATACTCCGCCAGCGTGAAGATGGAGAGGAACAACAGCGTCATGATGGCGCCGAGCACGAGCCAACCCCACAATGGATGCACGACGACACGGTCGATGCGGTCGGAGACACCCGGACCAGTGCTGCCGGCCCGTTGCACGACTTCGGCGCACAGCCGGGTGATGGCGCCGTAGCGGCTGTTGACGAGCGTGCCCGACCAGTCGACTTCTTCACCTTCCCACCGTTTCTTCCAGCCGGCGAGAATCGCGGAGGTGCGCGCGCTGAGGGGCGTGGAGCCGGCCACGCGCACGGGATTCTGGTCGGTGAGGAGCAGGAGCGCCTCGGCGCGGGCGATGAGCGGCTGTTTGTGGTCGTTCTCGACCAGCGACGCCTGCAACTCGGAGACGGCAGGTGCGATCGGCGCGGGGATGTCCCAGGAATGACGCGACAGCGGCAGGTCGGTGCGGCTCATCGCAAGGCGAAGTTCCAGAACGCCCCTGCCATTGACCGCCTCGCACGGGATCACAGGGATGCCAAGCTCGTGCTCGAGGCGGGCGACGCGCAGGCTGAGACCGGCGGCCGCGGTGAGGTCCATCATGTTGAGCACGAGAATGACGGGCCGGCCGAGATCGAGCACTTGGTGAACGAGGTAAAGGTTTCGCTCAAGGTTGGTGGCATCGACAATGCAGATAATGCGATCGGGCTGCGCGATATCGTTCCGGCGGCCCAGGAGCACATCGCGCACGATGGCCTCGTCCGGCGAGCGCGCCGCCAGCGAATAGGTGCCCGGCAGGTCGATGACGGTGATCGGCCGGCCGTGCTGCGAGTAGGTGGTGCCGATTTTCTTCTCGACGGTGACGCCCGGGTAGTTGCCGACCTTCTGCCTCAGGCCGGTGAGGGCATTGAAGAGTGTACTCTTGCCGCTGTTTGGGTTGCCGACGAGAGCATAGATCGGAGAACGGCCT
>JBGOXZ010000005.1:0-28010 GCA_041479395.1 Opitutaceae bacterium | reverse complement strand
GCGGGAAATCTCGCGATCACCGCGCTGAACTATCCCGGGCCCTACCGATCGCTCGGCGCCTCGACCGCGATATTTGCCGGGTTGGGACTGCTTACCGGTCGCGCAGTCCGCGTGCTCCGGTGGACGCACCGTCCGCGACGCTGGCGCCCTGTGTTCGGGCCGCTGGCGGCGGGAACGACGCTGCTGGGGTTGCTCGGCGCGGGCGGGCTTCACACCGATGTGGGGGCGCACCTCACGGGATTCGCCGCCGGTCTCATCCTCGGTTTCGCCACCGTTCCGCGCATCGCTGCCACTGCGGGAAAATGAAGGGCAAGGAGAGGGATGCGCCCGGATGGCCTCTGCGCTTTGACTTCTGAATTTTGCCTTCTGTACTGTCCTCTGTTCTCAGGGCCTTGGCTTCAGGCGCCGATCGGCGAAAGCGAGGAAGGCGTTCCAATCGGCGGCGGTGATGGTGTGCCCGCCGGTATGATAATGGAAGCCGAGGTCGCCCGTGATCAAGGGCGTGTCGAGCGGCGGTCCGTCGCTCACGCCGAGGTCCTGCTTGCCAAGCAGGCGGTAGACCGGCCCGGCGGCCACCTCCGCGAGGAATTCGCCGCGGGGGTCCGCCCACAGGTCCTGGGTGCCCCCGGTGATAAACACCGGATGCGGAGCGTTGAGGGCGATCAGCATGTGCGCGTCCACCGGCATGTCACTCCAGTGGCCCGGGTACTTCTGAAAGTTGCCGGCGAATTGATAGCCGTAATTGGCGGCCATGTCGTCCACGGTCTCACCGAAATCGCGGCGGGCGAGGGCGGCGCCCATCTCGCCGCTGCAACTCGAAAACACGAGCGCGAAACGCGGGTCGCGCGCGCCTGCCCACAGGACCGTCTTGCCCAGCCGTGAGTGGCCGATGAGAGCAACCCGCCGGGCATCCACCGCAGCGTCGCTCTCGAAGTAATCGAGCACGCGGCTCGCGGCCCAGGCCCACGCGCTGATGGTGCCCCATTCGTCCGCGGCGGGCTTGACCTGACCCGGTGCCAGGGCGAGGCCGATGACACCGGCCGGGGTGGTGTTGGCGGCATCAGGCTGAACCTCCGTGTACCGGAAGGTGGCGTAACCATAGCCGTGCGCGAGAATGTCCGCGACCGGTCCGATTTCATTGAAGCGGCGGGCCGGGCCGGCGGGAACGGCGGGGGGATCGCCGAAGAAAAGGATGTGCAGCAGCACGGGCACCGGCCCGGCAGCCTTGGTGGGCAGGTAGAGATGAACCTGCAAGGCCGGTCCGTCCGGGCTGCCGCCGAAATGGCCGACGACCTCCTTGCGCAGGGCGGTGCCGTCCAGCGCGTCTGGCTCCGTCCCGGCGACTTCCCAGGTCACCTTGGGCGCGCGCTCGGGCACGCGGCCGTAGATGTCGGTCTCGTAAAGCTTGAGAAGTTCGGGGCGGCGTAGCTGGAGCCACGTCGCGGCGTCGCGCACGGGCCTGCCGTCTTGCAGCACGAGCGGATCGGGCAGCGTGCAAGGCGAAACCTTGTCTTCGTCATAGTTGGTGATGTGGCCGGTCGGCGGCGCGGACCGGCCGGCCTCCCAGAGCCAGCCAACCGAGCACGAAGGCGAAGCTGAGACGCGGTACGGATTTGTTCATGGGCGAGTGAGGACTGGTTGCGGAAGGAGGGCGGAACGGATCGAGGTGAGTCCCGGGGAAGCGCGCCGCCGCCGTCAAAACGCGGCGGGCTAGCGGGCGGCGGGGCCCGTGGACTGGCGAATGACCAACTCGGGCTTGATGGTGCGCAAGATCGGACGCGCGGGCATGCCGCCGCGCACTTGCGACATCAGCACCTGCATCGCCGTTTTTATCGTGGGCTCGATCTGCTGATCAACCGTGGTAAGCGGCGGGGCCATCATCGTGCAGATGTCCTGGTTGTTGAAACCCGTCACCGAGGCGTCGCCGGGAACTGCCAGTCCGGCTTCCTGCAGCGCGCGGATGGCGCCGATGGCAATCTCATCGTTGAGGGCGACGTAGGCGGTCGGCGGTTGTTTCAACTCGAGGAATTGACGGGCGAGCGCGCGGCCGAATTCGAAGTCCTGGGTGCGCAGGCACTGGGCGTCGAACGAGCGGGTGCAGGTCTGCAGGTCCAGACCGTGCTCCTGGAGCGCCGTGCGGATGCCGTGCACGCGCTCGAGCCGGCTGGCGACGTCGAGGGGAATGCCGAGCAAACCGAACGAACGATGGCCGAGTTCCAGAAGATGGTGCATCATCTCGCGCATGGCCTGCGCGCGGTCCAAGGTCACCGTGTTGGCATGGGGAATGCCGTGATGATCGATGACCAGGTGCGGCGTTTTGTGGCCGCTGAGTTCTCGAATCCGCGTCTCCAACTCCGCCGGATCAAAGTGACCGATGAAAACGACCGCCCCGACCCGCATGGAAAGAAAGTGACGGATGATGGTCCGGCTCTCCCCGCGCGCGTACACCTCGATCAGCGAGGTGTAGCCCTGACTGCGCAACTGGCGCTGCAGCGCGGCGAGTTTGAGGATGATGGGGGGCGTGAGCAGGTTCTCCATGCAAATGCCGATGCTGGAGGTGCCTTTGCCCTTGAGCAGGGTCGCGTAGGCGTTGGGCGTAAATCCCGTCTCCGTCAGGGCATGCTGCACCCGGTCAATGGTCGACTGTTTCAGGCCGGGCTGCCGGTTCAGCACGCGTGAGACCGTGGTGCGGGCCAGCCCGACGTAGCGGGCGAATTCCGCCGTGGACGTGATCCTAGGCGGCGGTTTCTTCGAATCGGAGACACTCACGGCGGGGTGGGGAAGCGATATTTGGTCCGCTGGCGCAGGACTGTCAAACTGGGAGCAGGCACGATTAACGCTTGACGCGGACACCTGTCCGGAAATGTTGCGTTAGATGCGTTGGTAGTCAACCCAACGCTGTCCGTGTCTTTTTTAGCCATGGCCTCGCCTAAACCTGATTTCGCGGCCCTTGCCGCCCCCGGTGACTACGGTCAGCGCCGGGGAGAACCGCCGGCTGCAGACAGGGAGCGCCAGGCCGACAATCCGTGGGCGGGGGTGCCGGCTATTCTGGCGCGCATCCCGGCGCTTTTATTTCCCTCGCGGGATCATGTGGTAACCGATTATGGCGCCGTGGGTGACGGCAGGACCGACGACCATGCCGCCATCGTCCGGGCGATCGCCGCGTGTGCGGACGCAGGCGGCGGGCGGGTGGTCGTGCCGCCGGGTGACTATTTGACCGGACCGTTGCATCTGCGGAGTTTCGTGAACTTGCATGTCTGCGCCGGTGCGACGCTCAGGTTCACCACGGATTCGTGTCGCTATTTGCCCCCGGTCTTCACGCGCTGGGAGGGCATCGAATGCATGGGATTGTCCCCGCTGATTTACGCGTTTGAACTGGAACACGTCGCGATCACGGGCGGGGGGGTGCTGGACGGCCAGGCGGGATTGGGCCGTTGGTGGAATTGGGCGGGACCGTGGGAGGGTGCTCTTCCCACGGGGTGGACGCCGGGGCAACCTCATCAGGCTACAGCGCGCAACCGTTTGCAGCGCTGGGCCGAGTCCGGAACTCCCGTGCACCAGCGTATTTTCACCGAACGGGATCTGCTCCGGCCGATGTCCGTCCAGTTCTATCGCTGCCACGACGTCTTGGTGGAGGGGGTCACCTTGCGGAACACGCCCATGTGGGGAATACATCCGGTGTTGTGCCGGGCCGTGACCGTGCGGCGGGTGCAGTTCGCCAGCCATGGTCCCAACAATGACGGCTGCGTTCCCGACTCCTGCTGCGATGTGTTGATCGAAGACTGCCGGTTTGATGCCGGAGACGACTGCGTCGCCGTCAAGTCGGGCCGCAACCACGACGGCAGGCGGGTCAACATCCCATCGGAGGACATCGTGATTCGCGGCTGCCGGATGCTGGCCGGGCATGGCGGCGTCGCCATCGGCAGCGAGATCTCGGGATGTGTCCGCCGCATTTTCGTCGAGCGGTGTGTGATGGGCGGTCCGCAGCTCGATCTGGCGTTCCGCATCAAGGCCAACTCAACGCGGGGAGGCGTGGTCAGGCAAATCCATCTGCGTGACATCGAAGTGCGGCGGGTGCGGGAAGCCGCGGTGCAGATCGATCTGCTCTATGCGCAGGCGGAGGAGCAGGGCGACCGGCTGCCGCAGGTGGGCGAAATCGTAGTTGAAGGCGTCGCCTGCGCGCAAAGCGGCCGGGCGGTCTGGATCGAGGGTCTGCCGGCGATGCCGGTGCGCGACGTGCGCATCACGGGAAGCATATTTCGCCGCGTCGAAGCGGCGAACATCCTTCACCACGTCGAGGGTTTCACCGCGCGCGGGGTGGTTTTTCCAGCACCCGCCTGACGGAGCCGCCGGGCTCACAGCGCCGGCGCACCCAGCAGGCGGGATCTGTTTTGCGGAAGGATTGCCGGCCGCAGGTGGGTTCGCCATGGCGAGGCGGCAACGCAACGAGGCGATCCAGCTGGATGGCGGGGTGTCGGCCCCGCTATGGCGGGCCGCGGCAGCCACACCCAATTTTGCCGGGTTCGCGATGGCAGGCAGACTTCGCCAACACCGGGGTGTCGGGGAACTCGCGGGAGCCGGCCGGTCTGTGGTAATCTCACTTCGTGCGCCAAGGGACTACATCGGCTACCGTTTGCGTCCTCGCCGCCTGCGTTGTCGTGCCGCCGGTGGGCGCCTGGCTCGCGGGACGCCCCGTAGAACCCCTGCTGCGGTTTCCGCCATTGCTGGCAATACCGGCGGATTACCCGCGGTTCTCGTGGGTCGCCTGCGCGCTGATCGTCGGCGCGGCCCTCGCCGTCGCCTGGCCATGGATCAAACAACGGCACGCGCTGCCCCCGGCGCCGTCGGCGCGGCTGGAGGTCGAGCCGCACGACCCGCCCGGCCTTCGCCCTTCGACTTTCGCCTCTCGACTTTTCCCTTGGTGGGGTTGGCTGGCGTTTGCCTGGACGCTCGTTTGGTGGTGGCTGGCATGGACGCGGGAGCCGTGGTTCGCTTGGGCGCAGCGTTATACCTTCACACCACAGTGGCTGGGGTTGATCGTGGCGGTGAACGCCCTCGCGTGCCGGCGTGGCGGCACCTGCTTGATGCGGCGTGCGCCGGGGAAATGGATGGCACTGTTTGCGGCGAGCGCGGCGTTTTGGTGGGTGTTCGAGTGGCTGAATCGTTTCGTGCGCAACTGGCATTACCTCGGGGTGAGAGACGTCGGCGCGCTTGAATACGCCGTGCATGCAAGCGTGTGCTTTTCCACGGTGCTGCCCGCCGTGACCGGTGTGCGGGAATTGCTCGGGACACTGCCGCGTTTTGAGTCATGGCTGGGAGCGGGGCCGCGCTGGTCGTGGATGTCATGGCGCGCAGCGGGCGCCATCCTGGTCATCACAGGGATAGCCGGCCTCGGGCTGACCAGCGCGCAGCCCCTCTATTTCTATCCGGCGGTGTGGGCGGCGCCATTGCTCATCGGCGTGGGTTGGTGCGTGCTCGGGCGAACCGGGGGCTGGTGGCGGGAGATCGCGGGGGGCGACTGGCGCAATGTCGGCTGCTGGGCGCTCGCCGCGGTCATTTGCGGCTTCTTCTGGGAGCTATGGAACCTGCACAGCCTCGCGAAATGGGTATACACCGTTCCCTTTGTGCAGCGCTGGCAGGTATTCGAGATGCCGCTGCTGGGCTACACCGGCTACCTGCCCTTCGGCCTCGAGTGCGGACTGGCCGCGACATGGGTGCTCGGGCGGGAGGAAGCGGTGGACAAAGGCGACTAGCGACGCAGGGCGGACGCGATGGCACACGCCGCCCAGAACGCGCGGTCCATGACCTGATACCCCTTCCGCCTCCCGGTTCAGTTCATCCGCTCGGGAAGAGGCGGACTCGCGCCTCCGGCAAATCGGCCGCGACCGAATTCCGCCCTCGCCCAGGCTGCGGAGGACCGGCGCCGGCATCCGCTCGATAGGTGCGCACGACGGGCAGGTCGGCAGCAGCGAGGTCGTAGGCTTCCAGCTCGCTGGGCCGCACCCAGGCAATGGCGACGTGATCAGCGGGGCGGGGCTCAGGCGAGCCGCGTGCCAGGTGGCACACAAAGGGAATCATCTCGATGGTGGTGCGGTCGTAAGTGTGGGCAAAACGGGGGAGCGCCCGCACGATGGTGATGTCGCAGTCCAGCTCCTCCTTGATCTCGCGGATGAGCGCGGCCTCGGCCGCCTCGCCATGATCGACCTTGCCGCCGGGGAATTCCCATTTGAGCGGCAGGTGCTTGTGGGCCGGGCGCTGGGCGAGCAGGATGCGGCCGGCGCGCTCAATCAGCGCGCAGACGACGGGCAGCGGAGTATTCTCAGCCACGGCACCACAAGAGCACGAAGCGGGGCGGACTCAAAGATCTTCTTCATGGCCTGGCGGCCCAGCGGTCGCGGGACTGCGACTTTCCGCCGGCCGGCGTGTTCTACGGGCATGAAGACTTTCCTTGCCGCCTGCCTGAAGGTGCTCCTGGTGGTCGCGCTTGGCGTCGTGGTCATCCACGTCTGGCCGGTGGCGATTGTGCCGCTCGTCGTTGGCCTGTTGCTCGTGCTCGGGTTGGGCGTGCTGCTCCTGACCGGATTGGTCACCGCGGGGGTCATCGGTACGTGCGTGGCCATCGGCCTGCTCGCGGCGGCGGCGGCGCTGCTGGCGGTGCTTTCGCCGGTGTGGATTCCCCTGGTGGTGGTCATGGGAATCGTCTGGCTCGTGAGGAAGCGGTGTAGTTCAAGGCAGCAACCCGCGGCCACCGCGTAGGCCGGCGTCGCAGCCTGCCTAACAGCTTCAAAAACCCCTGCTTGTAACCATGGCCGGGATGGCGCCCGCGCCGGGTTGGGGTTGAGAACATGACCCGGACCATGCATGGTACTCGGTCCAACCCTCCATGAGTACCCTTCCGGTCGTCTTCAACAACACCGTCCTGCGCGACGGGCACCAGTCGCTGGCGGCCACCCGCATGTCGACCAAGCAGATGGCGGTGGTGGCGCCCGAGCTCGACACGCTGGGCTTTGGTTCGCTGGAGACGTGGGGCGGAGCGACCATCGACGCCGGCCTCCGCTACCTGGCCGAGTTTCCCTTTGACCGGCTCGACGCGGTGAGGCGTTTCGCACCCAAAACGCCGCAGACCATGCTGCTCCGTGGGCAGAACATTGTCCAATACACCAATTTTCCCGACGACGTGGTCGAGGCGTTTGTCGCCGCCGCGGCCCGGCACGGCATGGACATCTTCCGCGTCTTCGACGCGCTCAACGACCTGCGCAACATCGAGACCGCGATCCGGGCCGTGAAGAGGGCGGGCAAACATGCGCAGGGCACCGTGTGCTACACCACCAGCCCGGTGCACACACCCGAGATGCTCGTGGAGCTGGGCGTCCAGGTTGAGGCCATGGGGTGCGATTCGATTTGCCTCAAAGACATGGCCGGTCTGCTGCCGCCGCATGTCGCTTATCAGATCGTGCGCGGTCTCAAAGCGCGCGTGAAAGTTCCCGTGATCGTTCACACCCACGATACGGCGGGCTTCGGCGCCGCGGCCTATTACGCCGCCATTGAGGCAGGCGTCGACGCGGTCGACACCTCGATCTCACCCTTCGCCAATGGCACCGGTCAGCCCGACACCTGGCGCATGCTGGAGGCGCTTTCGCACCACCCGCGCCGGCCGAGCTATGACCTCGCCACGCTTCGCCGGCTCCGCGACGAGCTGACGCGCATCTATGCCGAGCTGGTGCCGTTCACCAATCCCCGGAACGAGGTGGTGGACAATGACGTGCTCACCTATCAGGTGCCCGGCGGCATGATCAGCAACTTTCGCAATCAGCTCAAAGAGCAGAAAATGGCCGATCGGTTCGTCGAGGTCATGCGGGAGATGCCTTACGTGCGTCAGTGCCTGGGCTGGATTCCGCTCGTGACGCCGACCTCGCAGATCGTGGGCGTACAGGCGATGCTCAACGTCAAATTCGGCCGCTGGAAGAATTTCTCGCCCGAGGCGATGAAGGTCGCGCTTGGCTATTACGGCAGGACACCCGGCCCGATCGATCCCGAGGTGCTCGCCCTCGCGGAAAAGCTGAGCGGCAAGCCGCGCTACACCGGCCGGCCGGCCGATGCGCTGGAACCGCGCATGGCCAAGTTGCGCACCGAACTGGCGGAGAAAGGCCTGCCCACCGACGACGAGCACTGTGTCATTTACGCCATGTTCCCACGCGAGGTGGAGGACCTCTACCGGACACGCGCCGGCCACGCGGAGGCGCCCGCGTCCGCCCCGGCGGCTGTTGTTTCGGCGCCGAAGCCCGCGGTCAGGGCCCCGGAGTCCGCGCAGCCGGTGATTCCCGGCACCAGCAAGAGAATCAGCCGCCTCGCGCTCACCGTCGACGGCAAACCCCATCAGGTGTCCGTGGAAGAGCTGGGATGAGCGAAGGCCGCCAATTATTGCTGGAAAATCCGCTGGCGAAGCGCTAAAGAACGGCCAAGCCGTATCCCAGACGGGCCATCGCTGCTATCGCCGCAGCTTTTACTGCGAAAGCGGAGGTGGAGTTTGGCTTATGGCTTCAACCACCCTCTTGCATCGGCATGAAACCGGCTAGCTTCAAACAGTGACGGCATTGTCACGGCCATAAATCAGTCAGGAGGTGTCCCATGCCTCAGCGCACTTATCTCGAGCGGGGATTGTCAGTTCTGGAGGCCCGGCTGCAAAATCCGCAGACGGGGTTTACCAGCCATGTGACCGACGCGCGTCCCTTTGTCACCTTGTCCCGCGAGACCGGGGCGGGCGCAACCACGCTGGGCAAGCGGCTGGTCCCACTGCTGGACGAATCGCTCGGCGAAGAGGGCCAGGGCTGGGTTTTCCTCGACAAGAACCTGCTCGTCCAGGCCCTCGCCCGACGCAACCTTCCCGAGCGACTCGCCGAACACCTGCCCGAGGACAAGATCTCCGAGATCAAGGCGGTGATCGGCGAACTGGTCGGCCTGCATCCACCGCTCTGGGAGCTGGAGCGCCAGGTGGCAGAGGCAATTCTGCAGCTCGCCCATATGGGCCGGGTGATTCTTGTCGGGCGCGCTTCGTTCCTGATCACAAGATCGCTGCCCGGTGGTCTGCACGTCCGGCTGGTTGCCTCGATGGAGGTGCGCACCAAGCGCATGAGGGCGCTGCTGGACTGCAGCGCAGCGGAAGCCGAAGAGTATATCCACAAGATGGACCGAGGCCGGCAGCGCCACCTCCGAACACGTTTTGAGCAGGACATTGAAGACCCGCATACTTACGACCTCGTGATCAATACGGACCGCATGTCACCTCAGACGGTGGCGCACCTCGTGGCCGGGGCGCTGCGCGACCGGCTCACTGACCTGCAGGCAGGGGTGGGAGTGGAAACTCCACCCGTCGCCGCACCCGAAGTTCATACCTGAGGGACGCCGCGAGCCGTTTGCTCATTTTCTCTCCAGCGCCTCGAGTTCGCCGGCCGCAGCCTCCCACTCGGCGGTGGCGGCGTGCAGGCGGCCGACGACACCAGTCAACTCGCGATTGAGCGCGACGGGTTTGCCTGGTTCAGCATAGGTCGCCGGCGCCTCGAGCAGTGCGGTGAGTTGCGCCTGGCGCCCTTCGAGGGCACCGATCTCCTGTTCGAGCTCGTTCACCCGGCCGCGCAGGTGTTTCAACTCGGCGGACTTGGCGGCCCGCGCCCGGACTTCCGCCCGCCGCTTTTCGCGGCCCTTGGGACCGGCCCGCTCGGAGGCAGATCCGCGGTTCGGCGTCGTCGTGCGCGCGAGTTGATGAAGGGTGAAGGCCGGACGTCCGCCGCCGCTCACCACCGCGGCGCGGGCGTCAGTGGCGCGGGATTTGTCGAGGTAATAGTCGTAATCGCCGTGATAGGGCGTGAGCCAGCCGGCGTTGATGTGAAGGACGCGGTTGGCGATGGCGCGGATGAAGTAGACGTCGTGGCTGATGAAGATAAGCGTGCCCTCGTAGGCATCGAGCGCGGCGATGAGCGCGTCGGTGCTCGGGATGTCGAGGTGCGTGCTCGGCTCGTCCATGAGCAGCAGGTTGGGCGGGGCGAGCAAAAGCCGGGCGAGGGCGAGGCGCGATTTTTCCCCGCCGCTGAGGATCCCGATTTTTTTAAACACATCGTCCTTGCGGAAAAGGAACGCACCGAGGAGCGTGCGCGCAGTCTGTTCGGTGAGGCCGGGGTTCTGGGCGCGCAGCTCCATCGCCTCGTCAAGGACGGTGTGGGCGGGGTTCAACACCTCGAGGCGGTTCTGGGAGTAATAGCCGGCCCGCACGTTGTGGCCGAGTTCGCGGGTGCCGGCCTGAATCGGGACGCCGCCGGCCAGAATCTTGAGCAGGGTCGACTTGCCGGCGCCGTTGGGCCCGACGAGCACGATGCGCTGGCCCCGCTCCGCGGTGAAGTGCAGCCCGCGGTAGACGATTTGGTCGCCATAAGCCTGGGTCACATCGGTGAGCGTCACCACCCGCAGTCCACTGCGCGGCGGCTGCGGAAAGCGGAAATGCAGGCGGGCAATCTCGGCCTCGGGTGCATCGATCGCTGCGGCGAGGATGTGCGCGATTTGTTTCTCTTTCGACTTGGCGCGCGAGGCGAGCGAGGCCTTGGCGCCGAAGCGGTCAATGAAGCGCTGCAGATGCGCGACCTCACGCTGCTGGTTTTTCCAGGCGGCGAGCTGTTGCGCCTCGTGCGCCTCGCGCTGGCGGATGAAATCGTCGTAGTTGCCGCTCCAGCGCCAGAGGCGTTCGCGGCGGAGTTCGAGCATGCCGGTGCACAGGGCATTGAGAAACGCGCGGTCGTGCGAGATCATCAGCAATGCGCCGGGGTAGCGGGAGAGGTAGTCCTGAAACCAGAGCAGCGCCTCCAGATCGAGATGGTTGGTCGGCTCATCGAGCAGGAGCAGGTCGGGCGACTGCACGAGCAGCCGGGCGAGGTGCGCCCGCATCACCCAGCCGCCGGAGAAGGCGCGGGCCGGACGATCGGGGTCGCCCGGGCGAAAGCCGAGGCCGGCCAGGATCTGCTTGGCGCGGGGCTCAAGCGTGTAGTCCTCGGGATCATGGTGCAGAGGACCAGCGGCGGCCGCGCCGGCGCGCGTCGGAATCAACGCGCTGTGCCCGGTGGCAATCTGCAGGACGGTCTCGTCGCCCATGGGCGCATTTTCCTGCGGCAGGAATCCGACGGTGCTGCCGCGCTGCCAGGTGAGCGTGCCTTCGTCGGCGGACTCCTCGTCCAGAATGAGGCGAAAGAGGGTGGTCTTGCCCGCGCCGTTGGCGCCGACCAGCCCAAGGCGGTCGCCCCGCAGGATCGTGAACGCGACCTCCGCGAACAGCGTTCGCGTTCCGAAGCGTTTGGCGATGCCGGCGAGGGTGAGCATGGCGGAAGCAGGCAGAGAAACGGTGAAATGAATCTTCGTCGAGATCGGGGAACTGACGGGAAAATCAAGCGAGGCGCCCGCCGGAAACCCGCGCGGGAAAGACGGCAAGAGGCTGGATCAATCCGGCAGCAGTTCCGCGATCAGGGATTTCTCCTCCTTCAATTCCTGCTCGGTGGCGGTGAGCCGGGCGCGGCTGAATACGTTGAGGGGCACTTCCTGAACCACGGACCACGTTCGACCGTCGCAGCGGACCGGGAAAGAGTAGATGAGGCCCGGTTCGATGCCGTAGGCCCCATCGGAGCAGACGGCGACGCTGAAATAGTCACCGGCGGCGGTGGGCGTGGTGAGCGCGCGCACCGTGTCGACAACGGCGTTGGCGGCAGAGGCGGCGGAGCTGGCGCCGCGCGCCTCGATGATGGACGCACCGCGCTTCTGGATGACCGGAATGAAGACGTTGGTGAACCACGCGTCGTCCTGGATGAACGCGGGAGCGGGCCGGCCGTTGATCTTCGCGTTGTAGAAGTCGGGATAGAGCGTGGTGCTGTGGTTGCCCCACACGGCCACGTTGGTCACCGCGGTGATGTCGACGCCGGCCTTTTTCGCGAGCTGCGTCTTGGCGCGGTTCTGGTCCAGCATGGTCATCGCGAACCACCGGTCGACCGGGATGGTTCGGGCGTTTTTCATGGCGATGAGGCAGTTGGTGTTGCAGGGGTTGCCGACGACCAGCACGCGAACATTAGCGGCGGCGTTTCGGGCGACGGCTTGGCCCTGGCTGGTGAAAATCCTGCCATTGATGCCGAGGAGGTCCTTGCGCTCCATGCCCGCCTTGCGCGGCACGGAGCCCACCAGCAGAGCCCAGTTGACGCCATTGAAACCCTCGTCGAGCGAGGCGGTCGGGACAATGCCGCGCAGGAGCGGAAACGCGCAGTCATCGAGTTCCATGACGCCGCCGTGCAGCGCCTTCAGGGCGGGTTCGATCTCCAACAGGTGGAGGATGACCGGTTGGTCAGGGCCGAACATCGCCCCAGCCGCGATGCGGAACAGGAGCGAGTAGCCGATCTGACCGGCGGCACCGGCAACGGCGACACGGAGGGGAGACTTCACGGACGGCGGGGAATCCATCGGCGCGGGGACCGGGTGGGATGCGAATCGCATCGGGAGGCAGGGAATCGGCGCAGGACTGGGCAGGAACGGGTTTCGAAAAAAGAACAGGACAGAGCCGCACGCAGGAGCAAGTGCCGCACGATCAGGAGCGGAACCGCGGACTCAGGGCGGCATGCACCTCGCGGATGGCGGCCTCGGTGGTCGTCCAGTCGATGCAAGGATCGGTGATGGAAACACCGTAGCGGAGCCGCTCGCGGGGCTGGGGAAAAGGCTGGGTGCCGGCGGAGAGGTTGCTCTCGATCATGGCCCCCATGATGGAGGTGTTGCCGGCGATGATCTGGGCCAGAACGGCGTGCAGCACCTCGGGCTGGCGTTCCGGCTGTTTGGCGGAGTTGTCGTGGCTGCAATCCACGAGGATGGCCTTGGGAAGCCCGGCCTCGCCGAGGAGGCGTTCGGTTTCGCGGATGGAGGGCGGTTCGTAGTTGGGTCCCGCAGAGCCACCGCGGAGAACGATGTGGCAGTTGCGATTGCCGCGGGTGACGATGGCGGAGGCGGCACCGTCGAGGTTGATGCCGAAAAAGGTCTGGGGCTGCGAAGCGGCGCGAATCGCGTTCACGGCGGTCTGAAGGTTGCCGTCGGTGCGGTTCTTGAAGCCGAGCGGCATGGAAAGGCCGGAGGCCATCTGCCGGTGGGTTTGCGATTCCGTGGTGCGCGCACCGATCGCACACCAGCAGACGAGGTCCGCGATGTACTGCGGGGTGATGGGATCGAGCAGTTCCGTCGCGGTGGGCAGACCGAGATCAAGCACATCGCGCAGGAAAGTCCGGGCGAGGCGGAGGCCTTCGGCGATGTCGTGCGTCCCATCGAGGTGGGGATCCATGATGAGGCCCTTCCAGCCGATGGTGGTGCGCGGTTTCTCAAAATAGACGCGCATGGCGATCAACACGCGATCAGAGACCTCGCGGGCGAGACTGGCGAGACGCTGGCCATAGTCACGACCGGCGGTGAGGTCGTGAATGGAGCAGGGTCCAACGATCAGCAGGAGGCGGCGGTCATCGCCGAAGATCAGGTTGTGAATCTCCTGCCTGGCGCGGGTGATGAACTCAGCATGGGCCGCAGTCTTGGGCAAGGCGCGCAGGAGTTGACGCGGTGTCGGCAGGGCACGCGTCTCGATGACATTGATATCGGAAGTTCTTTGCACGGAACGGGCAAATTGCTGGCAGGTGTGGCCACAATCAAGCTCGCGATTCAATCGAGAACGTTTCCCGCCGCTACAGAGGCAGGGCGCAACGTTCAGTGCAAAATAAAGCGGGCCGGCTACCCCTAACCGGCCCGCTATTGCTTTCTTGGTTACCCCAAAAACTCCCGCTAGGCGGGAGAAGCGGAAAAATGCTGTCTGACAAAAGAAGCATCATGAGCATGCGTTCGTCAAATAAAACCTCGGGAATCCGCAATGAATTGCTCGTAACTATCTTCTGTAACATTAGATAGGAATGTTTTCGTACCGTCAGAATCAATGAGGTTCCTGCGATCGGTTTGAGATGACTTGCCCGAACGAGTCGGGAAAACCTAGTTTCGCCCCGTCCGGGCGATCTGCTTCAGAAACTGACTCGCCAACGGATGGAAACTTCCCGAAGCTTTGACGCTTGTTTCCCCCGTCTTCAGGCATGAAGGACAAACTTATTAAACAGTTTACCTCGCTATATGGGTGCGCGCCAGAGGTGGTTGCGAGGGCGCCCGGGCGCATCGAGTTCATTGGCAACCATACGGATTACAATGGGGGGACCGTACTCGGCGCTGCCATCAATCTCGGCGTATGGGTGGCCGCAAGGAGGGCGGCCAATGGCAAGTTGCGTTTCGCCACCGCTTCGCAAGATGGCATGGCAATCGTGTTGACCCGCGATCCACGCAGGCAGAGCAGCGACTTGCGGTGGGCCAATTATCCGCTCGGCGTTTGGCTGAGCTTCAAGGAATTCGGGCTCACGCAGCCGGAGGGTCTCGACTACCTGGCGGTGTCGGACCTGCCCGTGGGCGCCGGGCTGAGCAGCAGCGCGGCCATTGAGCTGGCGTCGGCCCTGGCGTATCTGGCGCTTACCGGTGAGAAGCCGCCCCGTGAGACGGTGGTCAAGCTCGGCCGGCACGCGGAGAACAACTTTGTCGGCGTGCCGTGCGGCATCCTTGACCAGGGTGTCTCGGGCTTCGGGGAAAAGGATCACCTCGTCTTCATCGACTGCCGCGGCCCGCGTTTCGAGGTCGTGCCGATGCCGGCCGGCGCGCACCTCTGGGTGTTCAATCCGCACGCCAAGCACGCGCTCATCGACGGCCTCTATGCGGCGCGTCATTGGGAATGTCTGGAGGCCGCCCGGGCGCTGGGCGTGGACCTGCTCGCCGACGTGACACCCGCGCAGCTCGAGCAGCGCAAGGCACGGCTGCCCGAGATCAATTACCGCCGCGCGAAGCACGTGATCGACGAGATCGACCGCGTGGCCCGGGTGTGCGCGGCGCTGGCCGGCGGCGACCTGACCGAGGTGGGCCGGCTGCTCACCGCGTCGCACCGCAGCTCGCAGACGCAGTTTGAGAACAGTACGCCCGAACTCGACCTGCTGGTCGACACGCTTGCGGTCACGCCGCATGTCCATGGCGCCCGGCTTACGGGCGGAGGATTCGGCGGGGCGGTCATGGCATTAACCGACGCGGATTTTTCCCGGGCGCAGGCGGCGCACGTGGCCGGGGTCTACGACGACAGATTCGGTTCCAAGCCCGACGTGCTGCATTGTGAAACCGACGACGGAGCTGAAGTCGTTGTCTCGTGAGCGGCTCAAGGGGCCGGCGATCGGCATGGTCTGCCGCCATGGAAGAATCGCGGAAAGGCGCAAAGGCGGTGCGGGGCCGCGCGGGTCGTGCTATATTCCTTCGCGCCGTCAGGCACCGCGCTGGGCAATCACGCGGCGGGTTGGTGGCGCTCCTCTGGCAACGCCGCCCGATCAGAGTGCCATCTTGGTTCACGCATGAGTTCTCCGCTTGTTTCCGCCCTCGACGCGAAATCGCCGCCCGCCCCTGCTCCTGAAAGCCCCGTCGACACGATTGCGATCGCCTGTGATCCGGCCCGCACCGAGGCCGACTGGCGCCGGTACGTGTACCAAGGCGACACGGTGCCGCAGTTGACACTGCGGGCCGTTCTCATGGGTGCCGTCCTCGGCATGCTGATGAGCGCCGCCAATCTCTACACCAGGCTCAAGATCGGCTGGTCCTTCGGCGTGGCCATCACAGCCTGCGTCCTCTCCTACGTGATCTGGAACGCTCTGCGCCTTTTTTCGGGCGGGCGGCTCTCCGAGATGTCGGTGCTGGAGAATAACTGCATGCAGCCCACGGCGTCGGCGGCCGGTTATTCGACCGGCTCCACCATCGGCACGACCTTCGGCGCCCTGCTCCTGCTTGAAGGGCATCACCAGCCCGTGTGGATCGTCACCACCTTCACCCTGTTCAGCGCGGCCCTCGCCGTCTTCCTGGCCGTGCCCATGAAGCGGCAGATGATCAATTATGAAAAGCTGCCGTTTCCATCGGGCATGGCGGCCGCGGTCACGCTGAAAAGCCTCTACAGCCACGGGATCGAGGCCGTCCGCAAAGCCTATGTGCTGATCGGCGGACTGGTGGGCGGCGTTGTCATCGGCATCCTCAACACCGCCGAAGGGACGCTCGGGATCCTCGATCGGTTCTTCCTCAAGACGAAGCTTCACCTGCCGGACCTGATCCCCTCCGCCGGTTATGCCGCCGTCAACGGCCGCCAACTCATGGGCTTCGGCTTCGAGCCCAGCGTGCTCCTGATCGGCGCCGGGATGATCATCGGCCTTCGGGTCTGCCTCTCCATGCTGGCCGGCTCGCTGCTGCTCTATTGCTGGATTGGGCCGGCGCTCATTGCGATGGACACCGCCTATTTGGGGGAGACGGCTTACCGGATCTCCATTCCGCTCGTTGGCGGCGGCACGATCTACCACCTGCCGCACTGGGCGCTTTGGGGCGGCACCGCGATCATGGTGTTTTCCGGTCTCACGGCGTTCGCTCTCCAGTGGCGGACCATCGCGCGTTCTTTCAGCATTCTTCGGCGAGGCAAGCATGCGACTGCCCCATCGGAAACTGAACAGCGCATGGCCGCCCTTGAGGTACCGCTCAGCTGGCTGGTGGCCGGCCTCATCCCCATCACGGCCGGTCTGCTCGCCGTCCAGTATGTCGCCTTTCACATCAGTATCTGGCTGGGATTGATCGCGGTGGGAATGGCCTTCGTGCTGAGCCTGGTGGCCTGCCGCGCCACGGGCGAGACCGACACCACGCCCATCGGCGCCATGGGCAAGGTGATGCAGCTGCTCTTCGCCGTTCTCTCGCCGCCGGCCGCCTCGAGCGTGCACGTCTCCTTGGAGCACAACCTCATGGCGGCGGCCACCGGCGCCAACTTGGCTTCCTCCAGCGCCGACCTGCTGATCGACCTCAAAAGCGGCTATTTGCTCGGCGCCAACCCGCGCAAGCAGTTCCTCGCCCAGTTTATTGGCATCTTTTTCGGCACGCTGGCCGTCGTCCCTGCCTGGTACCTGATGGTGCCGACCAAGGCGCAACTCGAGGCTTTCAATCCGCCGGCCACCAACATGTGGAGAGCCGTGGCCGAATTGCTCGCCGGCGGCGGCTTTGACCAGCTTCCGCCCAGCGCCCGCATGGCCATCGTAATCGGGGCCCTGGTCGGCGTGAGCCTGCCGCTTCTGGCCAAGCTGCTGCCCAAGGCCGCGCCTTACCTGCCCTCGGCCATGGGCCTCGGGTTGTCTTGGGTCATGGTTTACAGCAATTGCCAGGCCTTTGCCCTTGGCGCGGTGATTTCATGGCTCTGGACCCGGGTGCACGCGCGCACCGCCGATGCCTACAACGTGCCGCTCGCCTCCGGCTTCATCGCCGGTGAATCGCTCGTCAAGGCTATCATCGCCATGACCGCCACGGTGGTTGGACTTTGGGCGGCGAGATCGTAGCGGTTGACTCTCTCCGACGGCGGAGGGGCGTGAGTGTTTTTCTTGGAGCCGGCGGATTTTTCCTCAGAGTGGGCGGTGAAGCGCCCGGCACCATGAAAAAAAAGCCTATCAAACGCATTGGAATCTTGACTGCCGGCGGCGACAGCCCCGGCTTGAACGCGGCCATTCGCGCCGTGGGCAAGGCGGCCATTGGCGAATACGGCTGGGAAATGATCGGCTTCCGTGATGGCTTTCTCGGCCTGGCGCAGAACCGGTGGCTGCGTTTCGACAAAGGCCGGCTCGCCGGCATCCTCACCGTAGGCGGCACGGTCCTCGGCACGAGCCGGGACAAACCTCATCGCATGGAGATCGACGGCCAGGTGCGCGATATGACCGGCGTGATCGCCGCCAACTACAAGAAACTCGGTCTGGACGCGCTCGTCTGCATCGGGGGCGGAGGCACGCACAAGAGCGCGCTGCGGCTCGTGGAAAAGGGCCTCAACATCATCACGCTGCCCAAGACCATCGACAACGACGTGGCGATGACTGATGCGACGATCGGCTTTGACACCGCACTCGGCATCGCCACGGAAGCGCTCGATCGCCTCCACAGCACTGCGCACAGCCACCACCGCATTGTGATGGCGGAGATCATGGGCCATCGCGCCGGCTGGTTGACGCTGGGCGCCGGCATCGCCGGCGGCGCCGATGTGATCCTCATCCCCGAGATTCCCTACGATGTCGGCCGAGTCGTCGAGGCGATCCGCCGCCGCTCGCGGAGCGGCACCAATTTCAGCATCGTGGCGGTGGCGGAGGGCGCCATGTCCAAACACGATGCCCTCGCTTTTGCCGCCGTGGAGAAACGCCGGAGGGACGCCAAGACCGAACCGGAGAAGGAACACGCCAGGGTCGAGCTGGCCGCGCTCGAAGCCAGACATGCCGGCAACACCCTGCGCCTGTCGAAGCAGCTCGAGGAACTCACGAACTTGGAGGCGCGCGTCACGATCCTCGGCTATGTGCAACGCGGCGGCACGCCGTCGGTCGCCGACCGGCTGCTGGCGACGCGGCTGGGCACGGCCTGCGCCGGGTTCATCCGGGAGGGAGTTTTCGGCGTGATGGTGGCCGCGCGCGGCAATGGCGTGAAGGCGGTGCCGATCGAGGAGGTCGCGGGCAGACTCAAGACCGTGCCCCACGATCACCAGTGGGTCGAGGCGGCCCGCCGCGTCGGCACGTGCCTCGGCGACTGACCGGATCGGAATGCCGCGCCGGCGCAGGAGCCCGGTTCCGGACGAACGCCTTTAGAGGCTACAGCAGCTCGGCGATGCTGGCGAAGTAGGCGTCGATCCACCGGTGCGCGCCAAGGAAGTAGAGCAGCCCGCCGGCGGCGAGCATCGGCCCGAAAGGCACGTGCACACCGAAACCGATTGGCGCGGGCGCGGTGACGGATTCAGCGCCGCCGGCCGGGGCCTCCGGCTGGGCGGCTGGCGGGCCGGGGGTCGCGGGTTGGGCCTCCGGGGGCGGCATCCCGGCCGGCGGCGGCCGGCGAAAGAGTCCCTGCCAGAGCAGGGCCAGCGCGAACCACAGCGTGCCGATGACGGCGCCGCCAAACACCGCCGCCGCCGCGCCGTGCCAGCCGGTGAAAGCACCGATGGCTCCGACGAATTTCACATCGCCAAAGCCCATCGCCTCCTTTTTCAGCACCGCCTCGGCCAGCAACGCGATCCACAGCACCAAGCCGGAGCCGACCAGCAGCCCCACCACGCTGTCGATGCCCGAACGCAGGCTGGCGATGACGAACAGTTCATGCTGCCGCCCGTGTAACGCCGGCAGCGCACACGAGAGCAGCACGCCGGCCACACCGAGCCAGAGGGTGAACGCATCGGGAATGACCATATGATCCAGGTCGATGAAGGTCGCACAAATGAGCGCGGAGCAGAGCAGCATGCCGCAGAGCGCCTTGGCCGGCGGGAAAAGCAGCCAGCAGGCGAGAAAGAGGGCCGCGGTCAGCGCTTCCACGAACGGATAGCGGAAGCTGAAGCGGCGCCCGCAACAGCGGGCCCGCCCCCGCAGCAGAAACCAGCTCAGGATCGGGATGTTGTCGTGCCACTTGATCGGCGCGCCGCACGCGCAGCGGGAGCCGGGAGTCACAATCGACTGGCCGGCCGGAATCCGATAGATGCACACGTTGAGAAAGCTGCCGACGCAGGCGCCCAGCAAGAACGTGACCAGCGGGCCGAACCACGGGAAGGCGGCGGTGAACGCGGCGTAATCGGGCATGGGGTGGATCGATTGCGGCGGGCGAGAGCCGGAAAGTCAAACCGTGGCTGCTATGCCCAACCCAGGGCCTGCCGGGCCGCGCGCTGCATGGCGGCGACGGGCACGCTTGCGCCGCTCCAGATTTCGAGCGAGCGCACCCCCTGATGCACCAACATGGAGAGGCCGTCGGCGTGCGGCACGCCCAGCGCGGCCGCCTGGCGCAGCAGGGCAGTCTTCGCTGGAGTGTAAATCATGTCGTAGACGCCGGCCGGTCGCGGCAGGCGCGGCAGGTCGATCGGCGGCGGGTCGTCGGGCCGGAGGCCGGCGGAAGTGGCGTTGATCACCAGCGCGCCGGCGGGAAAGTTCTCCGGGGGCGATGACGGATCGAAGCCGTGCAGCGGCACGGCGGCGGCCAGCGGCCGCAACGCGGCGAGCAGCGCATCAAGGCGGTCGGGGGTGCGGTTCGCCACCCACAGGGAGGCGCACCGACGCTGCAGGCACTCCACGCCGGCGCCGCGCGCGGCGCCGCCCGCGCCGAGGAGGACCACCTGTGCGCCGGCCAGGGTGGCGCCAAGCTCCTCGCGCACCGCCGTGGCCAGGCCGTGGCCGTCGGTGTTGTATCCCCGCCAGCCCTGCGCCAACCGCAGCAGGGTGTTGACCGCCCCGATGGGCCGCGCGGCGGAGTCCACCTCCGCGACCCGGTCGAAGGCGATCACCTTATGGGGCACGGTGAGGTTGAGACCGAGAAAACCGTGGGCGTGAAAACGGTCGAGCGCGCGGGGCAGATCATCCGGGGGCACGTCAAACTTGAAATAACGCCACGTGAAAAAACGGGTGTCGGTCAGAGCCATCTCTGCGAGTGCGGCGTTGTGCATCGCCGGACTGATGGAGTGCCCGACGGGATGTCCCAGGACGGCCAGCGCGGTGTCGGGGAAGGACCGGTGTTCCAGGTCGTCGAGGGTGTAGACGAGGTCGGAGGGAATGCCCATTTCCAGTGAGTGTTCGCCGCCCCGGCCAGGCCGCGGCGGGAAAGCCGGTGCCCCGGGTGGCGGCGTGCCTGCAGCCTTTAGCCACCACCCCAAATCCGCAATCCGCAATCGTCACCCCGGGGCGTGGCGCTCGTAGGTGGCCTCAAATTCCTCGACCAACTCGGCAAAAAGCTGCGCGTGGGCATAATCCTGCGCGGCGGCGTAGTGGTTGGCAAGGTTGCGGCAGCAGCGGCAGAGCACCTCACGCACGGGTGTGGGGGCGAGGTCGGAGATCCGGGGATTAATGTTGTTTTGCCGCAGCGTCATGAACAGCTCCCCCGGCGTGCGGAAGGCGCCTTGATCGAAGGCATCGATGAAAAAGGGCGTGTCTTCGAGGTAACAGCCGACCACGAAGTGCCGGGGCAGGCCCACGGGTTCCAGCGCGAGCCCGACGCGCTGGGCGACGAGCAGATAAACGATGCTGAGGGTGATGGGCAGGCCCTTCCGGCGGTGGAGCACCTGATCGAGGAAATTGTTGAGCGGATCGGTGTAGTGCTCAACGTTCCCCCGAAAACCGTATTCGTGGAACAGCACGCGGTTGAGCACGCGGCATTTCTCGCGGGCGGTGGAGGGTTCGAGGATCAACCCGCGGCAGCGCGCCGCCAGGTCGTCGAGCAGGGTGCACCAGGCGCCGATGTCGAGTTCGGGCGCGCGGATGCGGCTGAGCAGCAGCGCGCCGGTTTCGAGCTCATAATTGAGTGAACGGATGAAGCCTTTGAACTCGGCGACCGGATCGCTGAACTTCAGTTCGTGCAGAAACCACGCCGCATGCCATGCCAGGAGGCGATCTTGTCCCCGGGCGACCTGCTGCAGGAACTGAATTCCCCCGGGGCCTTGCTGGGTGAATTCGGCGAGGAGGGCGGTGCGGACCGCGGGAGTGGCATCGTCGAGGAGCGCGAGAAGCGCGTTTTGCAGCGGAGCACTCGGCTGGTCGATATCCACGGCCTTAGAGGAATGCGAATTGGGTGACGGAGCAACCCGGAAACCGCGTCGCGATGGTTAAATTTTGAATAAGAAGGCTCCTTGGGGCGGGACGGCGCTTCGCCGGATCGAAGCCGACGCGCGGCGGCGGTTGCTCAGCCGCGCGGGCCGAAGAGCGCGGTGCCGACGCGCACCAGCGTGCTGCCCTCGGCGACGGCCGGGGCGAGATCGGCGGTCATGCCCATGGAAAGCTCGTGCAGCGGAACTCCAAACTGCATTGCGAGCCGGTCGCGCAGCTCGCGCAGGCTGGCGAAGGTGCGGCGCGCCACGCCGAGATCATCTGCAAGCGGGGCGATGGCCATGAGGCCGTCAACCTGGAGGCGGGGGAGGGCGAGCGCGGCCTCAAGCAGTCGCGGCGCGTCGGCGGGCTCCGCCCCGAATTTGTTTGGGTCGTGGCCGGCATTGATCTGCAGCAGGATGGCCAGACGGCGGCCCTGCTCGCCGGCGGCACGGTCGAGGACGGTCAGCAACTTGACGCTGTCGACGCTCTGCACGCGATCGAAGTGCGTCGCGGCGAGCCGGGCCTTGTTCGATTGCAGGTGGCCGATCAGTTCCCAGCGGATCGCAGCGGGGCACTGCGCTCGCTTCGCCACCCCTTCCTGCACGCGATTCTCCCCGACGGCGGGGAGACCGTAGCGGGCGGCGTATTCGACGGCGGCGGGCGGGTGGGTCTTGGTCACCGCCAGCAACTGCACTTCGTCCGGCGGCCGGCCCGCCTGGCGGCAGGCGTCGGCGATTTGCGCCCGCACGGCGTCGGCGCGCCCCCTAAAAGTTTCATAATTGCTGAACATTAAGGAGCCTTCTTAAAAGATTGCACAGCAATTAGTGCACTTGATAATAAGGCCGAAAAAATCGCTTACCATGCAAGTGGAGAACTTCAAAATCTTCGCCGACCTTGTCGAGACCAAGAGCTTCTCAAAATCGGCCAAGCTGAACGGCATCACACAGTCGGCGGTCAGTCAACAGGCGCGTGCGATGGAGCGGCATTTCAAGACGCTGCTCATCGATCGCAGCCAGAAGCAATTTCAGCTCACGCGGGAGGGATTGCGGGTCTACGAGGCGGCGAAGGAAATCCTGCACCAGTACGAGAAGCTCCTGAGCGAGTTGCAGGAAATGAAGAAGGTCATCAGCGGCACGATTCGCATCTCGACCATCTATTCGATCGGCCTCCATGAGCTCCCGCCGTTCATCAAGAAGTTCCTGCATGACTATCCGTCGGTGAATGTCCGGGTGGAATACCGCCGGTCGAACCTTGTCTATGAGGACATCCTGCACAACTCGGTCGACTTCGGCCTCGTGGCGTTTCCGGTGAAGGTGCGCCAGATCGAGATGATCCCCTTCCGCAGCGACCACCTCGTGCTGATCGCGCATCCGAGCCACCCGCTCGCCAAAACCGGCGAAGTGCAGCTGCAGGCGCTCGCCGGGCACAAGTTCATCGGCTTTGACCCCGATATTCCGACGCGCAAGGCCGTCGACCAGATTTTCCGGGAGAACAAGATCGAAATCGAGCCGGTGATGGAATTTGACAACATCGAAACGGTGAAGCGCGCGGTGGAAATTGACGCCGGCGTCGCCATCGTGCCGCAGGCCACCGTGATTCAGGAAGTGCGGCAGGGCACGCTCGCCGCCATTCATTTCAAGGGCAAGGAGTTCACCCGCCCCCTTGCCATTCTGCATCGCAAGGGTCGCGTGCTCACGCCGGCGATGAAGAAATTCATCGAGACCCTGGGCACGGATCTTTCCGAGGGGCAGAGAATCTAGCCGCCACCAGCCCGGGCGCCGGCCGGCGGGGAGCGGAGGCGTGCGGTGAAGGCCGGGCGGTTTGCGGCCTTGACCCACGGGGGCAGGTGCGGCTCTCTCAACGCATGGCTGCCGCGCTGCTTGCGGTCTATGCGCTGACGCTGGCTGGATTGGTGTTTTTCGCCGCACACCGGCTGAAGATCCTGTGGCTCTACGCCCGTTATTGCCGCGACGAAACGCCGCTCCCGCCACCGTGGGCCGGCCCGCCGCCGCGGGTGTGCGTCCAATGCCCCATCTACAACGAGCCGCTGGTCGTTGAGGGATTGTTGGAGTGCGTCACCGCGTTGCGCTGGCCGGCGGACCGGCTCGAGATCCAGCTTCTCGACGACTCCACGGACGGGACGCCCGGCATCATCGACCGGTGGCTCGGCGCGCATCCCGCCCGCGCGGCCTCCTGCCGGCATCTCTGCCGCGCGGACCGGGCGGGCTACAAGGCCGGCGCACTCGCCGCGGGCATGCAGGTGAACGGGGCGGAATTTGTGGCAGTGTTCGATGCGGACTTCCGGCCGGCGCCGGATTTCCTGGAAACGCTCATGCCGCATTTCACCGATCCGCGCGTGGCGGTCGTGCAGGCCCGGTGGGATTTCGCGAACCGCGAGGCCAGCCTGCTCACCCGCTTCCAGGCGGTGTTTCTTGATGCGCACTTCATCGTCGAGCAGGCGGCCCGGCACGCGGGCGGCCTGTTCTTCAACTTCAACGGCACGGCCGGCATCTGGCGGCGCGCGGCGCTGGAAAATGCCGGCGGCTGGACGGACGACACCGTCACGGAGGATCTCGACGTGAGCTATCGGGCCCAGCTCCGTGGCTGGCGGTTCGTGTATCGCGACGACTATCCGGTTCTCTCCGAATTGCCCGAGAGCCTCACCGCTTTCAAGTCACAGCAACGGCGCTGGACGAAAGGCGGCATCCAGGTGGCGCGCAAACTGTGGCGCCGGATTCTGGCCAGCGGGGTGCCGGCCCGGGTGAAGCGCGAGGCGGTGAGCCACCTCGCCACCGGCCTGGTGCATCCGCTGCTGGTGCTTTTCGCCGCCCTCCTCGTGCCGTGCCTGTTTGTCCTCGGCGCGCAGCCCAGCGGCATCTGGTGGTGGTTCAATCCCATCACGATCATCCTGTTGGGTGCGACCACGATGGCGTTCTATGTCACCGGCCAGTATTTCCACCGGCGCCGGTGGATCGAGGGACTGGTGTGGCTCGTCGCGGCGCCGCTGGTCATGGCGTTCGGGGCGGCCATGAGCGTGACGTGCTGCCTGGCGGCGGTGGAGGGCATGCTGACAAGCGGCGGGGAGTTCGTGCGCACGCCGAAGAGTGGCGGACACGCCGCGGAGATCAGCGGCCTGCTCGCGCGGCTGCGCAGCCGGGTTCTGTTCACCGCGGTTCTCTGTGGCGAGGTGGCGCTAGGGGCCTGCATGCTGGCGGGCGCGGCGCATTTTGAACGCGAAGGCATGCCTCTCATCACGTTGGTGCTGCTGATCAAGGGAGTCGGATTCCTCGGCGTGGCGGCGGTGTCCACCCACGACCTGCTCCCGCGCATCGGCGGAGCGAGGCCGTGAGACGAATCGTGCGGGAATGGTTGCGGGGGTTGGCGGCTCGTACATCTTGTCCGACCTTGCTCCTTATGAAACCGCATTATTCGATTGTGACCGGCCTCGCCCTTGCCGCCGTGGTGCTGACTGCCCTGGTCGTGCGCGCGGCCGACGACTTCAAACCCGCCCCGGCCCCCGCCTGGACGTTGAACGATGTGGATGGCAAGGCCGTCAGCTTCGATCAATACAAGGGCAAGGTCGTGGTGCTCGACTTCTGGGCCACGTGGTGCGGACCGTGCCGCGCCGAGATTCCCGGCTATGTCGAGCTGCAGAAGAAATATGACAAGGCCGGCCTGGCGGTCGTGGGCGTCTCGCTCGATCAGGGCGGCCCGGGAGTCGTGAAGAAGTTCATCGCCGAGCAGAAGATCAATTATCAAATCGTGATCGGTGACGAGCAGATCACCGCGGCGTTCGGCGGCGTCGACGCGATCCCCACGACCTTCATCATCGATCGGAAGGGAACCATCCGCTACCGCAAGGTGGGCTCGATGAAAGCCGAGGAATTTGAGGCCGTGTTGAAACCGTTCTTGGAGTAGCCGCAGGCTGCGGCGGTGCGCAGACCTTCTTGAACCGGGCCGGCCGAAGGCAGGACCGTGCGATGAGAGCGAACATAGAAGGGGCCGGCGATAACCCCTAACGCCGGCCCCACTCTTGCTCCGTTCGGCGATAGCCGAACATCCATGTTACCCCAGCCTGCCGGGCCGGGCAGGTGCAACCATTGATGGCTGATAACGAGCATCGCCCATGCCAACCGGTCGGCATGACGAGGCTGATCTTTTCTAGCCACGCCGCACGAAGTAGGACGGTCGGGCTTCGACGTAGAAGCGCGATAATTCAGCCAGCTGGTCGGCCACGACGCGGTCGGAACGACAGCGGGGCATCTTGTTCTGCCCGCCCCAGCGGCCGTTCTTTTTCATCCATTGCTCGAACACCCCGGGCATGACGAGCCGCACCGCCGGAGGGTCGAGGCCGTGTCCCTTGCGTTTAGCCTCGTAGTCGTCGTTGCGGCGCATGAGTTCGGCATCGAGCTCGGGACTGATGACATTGGCCGTCGGCGTGTCGATGGTGGGAACCTTCAACTCGATCCACCACTCGTGACCTCCGCGCATCTGGCCGGTCAGCGTGCCGGCGAAGACGGGCGCAACGTGGAAATTGACGATGGTCCAGCCGTGGTGCTGGCAGACCACGAGGAGCGAGTCGGTGAGTTCCTTCTCGATGACGTGCTCACCAAAGGCGCTGAGTTGCAGGGCGGTGCGGCCAACATAAATCAACCGCGGCACATCGGTGGAGAGAAAGCGCACGACGTCACCGATGACATAGCGGCACAGACCCGCCGGCGTGGTAAGGAGCAGCGCATAGTCGACGCCGGTCTGCACGCCGTCCAGGGGCACGATTTTCGCGCCGAGATTGGCCAGGTTGGCTTCATCAAAGGACGCCATCGGCAGAAACTCGAAGTACAGCCCGGCGGCGACCATGAGCCGCAGCCCGCTTGCGGCATCGGCGTCTTGCGCGGCAATGAATCCCTCGGGGGCCAGATAGACTTCGTGGAAGCAGATGTCGGGGCCGAGCGCGGCCCGCAATTCATCCGCAAATGGCGCGAGGGGCACGCCGCCATGCACCAGACACTCCAGATTTGGCCAGAGTGCCTTGAGGTGAGGCACGGAGGCGTGCTCGCGGGTCGCGAGCGCCTGGAGCACCTCGGCTAGGGCGAGGATCCAGTTTGGCATGCCGGCCAGCAGGGTGATGTCGCGATGCAGGGTGCGCTCGGCAATGGCCTCAAGTTTGGCGGGCCAGTCGCTCATCTGGGCGATGGTGGCGCCCGGTTCGTAGAGATGCTTCTCAGCCCACGCCGGCAGGTTGAGCGCCATGAGGCCGCTCAGATCGCCGGAGTAGGCGGCCTGGGGCCTGGCCTCCTCGAGGGGACTGAGGCTGGTGGAGCCGCCGAGAAAGAGGTGCCGGCCGAGCAGTACGCCGGTGTGACCCACCCGCGCCGTGTAGTGGAGCAGCGAAGCGAGCGCCGCCTTCCGGAAGTGCGCGAGCATGTCGCCGGTGACCGGCAGGTACTTGGTGCGCCCGGCCGTGGTTCCCGACGACACCGCGAAGAAGGCGCACCGTCCGGGCCAGAGCACATCGGGCTCGCCCCGTTTCATGCGGTCAATGTAGGGCACATACATCTCGTACGTGCGTGGCGCCACGCGGGTGCGGAAGGTCTCATAACGCAGCCCCGCCTCGATGCCCGCCGCACGTCCGAAGGCGGTGGCCGCCATTCGCTTGGTGAGCGCCCCAAAAACGCGGCGTTGGGCCGCGCGGCCGGAATCGGCCCGGCGGAGTCTCCGCGCCGTGTGCGCGGACCACAAGCCCGCGGCGAAGTGCACCAAGCCTCTGGGCGGCACGATCATGGCGATACCCTGGGGCCAAACGAAGCCAGAGGGAGGGGTGCCGCAAGCGAATTCACGCCGCCTGCCGCGCCTTACCCGATTTTAACCGGCGATAGAATTCCGCGATGAATGGTTGGAAGGCGGAGCAATGAAAAATCAATGAAGCGTGCTGGACCGGGCTGCCCGGCCGGCCGGTGACAAGCCGGCACTCGCCCCGCGGGAACCAGATCCGCGGCGTGGCTTCGAGCGCGGCGCGCGTGGGCGAACGTTCAGCGAGCCTCGCGTCTTCCTTTTCGGCATAGAGAATCAGGGTTGGCACGTCGGCGAGCGGCCGTGCCCCGGCGGGGGGAGCTTCCAGTTGTTGCAGCGACTGGCCGCGCTCGCAGGCACCGCGAAAATCGATCTCCTGGATCGTACCCCGCACCGCGGACCGCAGATGTTCGAACTCCTAATCGCAGATTTGCATGCCATCAAAGCTCAACTGCTTGAGCTCAGGGCATCGGAGGAAGACACACAAAGAGGCACACAAAG